>JABAZK010000149.1:0-2294 GCA_018608485.1 Flavobacteriaceae bacterium
ACAATAAGCATCAGGTGCTTTACTTTCTTTTGTATTAATAAAACGAGTGCCCATATATGCTAAATCTGCCCCCATTTGCATGGCAGAGGCAATATCTCTTCCAGAGCTGATACATCCAGATAGTAAGATTGTTTTCTTAAAAAAGGATTTAATTTCTGCAACCAATGGCATCGGATTAATGGTTCCGGCGTGTCCTCCTGCTCCAGCAGAAACAAGTATTAAGCCATCTACCCCTGCCTCTTGAGCTTTTTCTGCATGTCTTTTTTTAATAACATCATGAAATACAAGACCTCCATAACCATGAACGGTATCTACCAATTCTGATACTGCTCCTAATGAGGTAATAATTAATGGAATTTTATGCTTTACACAAATAGCTAAATCTGCTTCTAACCTAGGATTTGATTTATGTACTATGAGATTCACTCCAAAAGGAGCAGGTACACTTCCTGTATCTTTTTCATAGTTAAGTAAAGCCGCTTTTATTTCTATAATCCATGCTTCGAACCCCTCAGAGGTTCGTTGATTTAATGCTGGAAAAGTACCAACAATTCCATTCTTACAACATTCTATGACTAATTGAGGTCCCGATATTAAAAACATGGGGGCTGCTATAACTGGGATTGAAAGTTGGTTTATAAATGATGCTTTACTCATATTTCAGGGTTTAATTAAAATTAGTATACAAATTGATTTTTGATAAAGTTATATAAAAAAAAGTATTTGTTATATTTAACAAAACTAACAGATTATTATAAATAAAAACACAGATAAAAATGAAAAGATTAGAAGGTCAAATTGCAATTATAACTGGTGGAGCTAGAGGTATTGGAGAAGGAATCTGTGAGGTATTTTGCAAAGAGGGTGCAACGGTTGCTTTATGGGATGTATTAGATGGAGAAGAAGTTGTCAATAAAATTTCTGAAAAAGGAGGGTCTATATTTTTTCAAAAGGTAGACGTAACCAATCAAGAATCTGTTGATACCGCTGTAGCAGAAATTATTGAAAAACATCAAAAAATTGATATCTTAATTAACAATGCTGGAGTCATTAGAGATCGTTCATTTTTAAAAATGACTCGAGAAGAATGGGATGTTGTGATGTCTGTAAACGTAGATTCCTTATTTATTACTGCTAAAGCTGTTGTGCCTCACATGAAAGCTGCAAATTATGGTAGAATTATTTCTGCCTCTTCTATTAATGCCTATCAAGGAGCTTTCGGACAAGCAAATTATTGTGCTAGTAAAGCAGCTATTGTTGGATTTACACATTCATTATGTAAAGAGGTTGGGAAGTACAATATCACAGTAAATGCTGTTGCACCTGGTTTTATAAAGTCTGAAATGTCTGATTCTATGCCAGAGGAGGTTATAAAAGCAGGTATTGCTATGATTCCTGTAAAACGCATCGGAACCCCAGAAGATATGGGGTATGCTTATTTATTTTTAGCTTCCAAAGAGGCTGGCTTTGTAAGTGGTCATACGTTACATGCCAATGGAGGATCTATGCCATCATAAAAAACTATTTAAAACACTCATTAACATCAACAAAAAAATGGAAGAACAACAAATAAGACAAGAATCATATGCTACTGAAATTTCTCAACTGTCTGACTTAAAAAATTATATTGGAAAAGAATTAGGAATATCTGAATGGACAACCATTTCACAAAACCAAATAGATACTTTTGCAAGAACTACAGATGACAACCAATGGATTCACGTAAATCCAGAATTAGCAAAAAAATACTCTCCTTATAAGAAACCAATTGCTCATGGTTTTTTGATTCTTTCTTTGGCCTCCAAATTCTGTTATGAAACAGTAAAATTGATGGATGTTGGAATGGGCGTAAATTATGGATTAGACAAAGTAAGATTTATGAATGCGACTCCGGTAGGCTCTTTAGTAAGAGCTCGTGTTTCGTTAATTTCTACAGAAGATGTTACTGGAGGTTTGCGTTATAAAATGAAGCTTGTTTTTGAATTAAAAGGACAAGAAAAACCAGCCTGTGTTGCAGAGTTCATTGCGCTAGCATATGTAGATGCCTCAAAGAAAAATAAAAAGTCTATTTCTACAAAGAACAGTGAAAATTTAGACGAATTAAGAAGTAAGTCTGTCCTATTTAAAAAAGAGGGAGATATTGCTATTGTAACATTAAATCGTCCTGAAAAGTATAACGCTGTAAATGATGATTTAGTTGATGGCATAAACCAATCTATTGCAAAGGTGCAAAAAGATGACAGTATCCGGGCAATGGTAATTACTGGTGCGGGGAAAGGATTTTGTTCTGGAGC
>JABAZK010000149.1:2394-46794 GCA_018608485.1 Flavobacteriaceae bacterium
ACAGTATCCGGGCAATGGTAATTACTGGTGCGGGGAAAGGATTTTGTTCTGGAGCCGATATGAATACTTTTGGGAATATTACACCTGATGAAGGAAGAACATATCTCACAAACACCTATGGCCCACTCATGCGAAATCTAACAACCCTTAAAAAACCAATCATTGCAGCTATCAATGGAACTGCTGCAGGTGTAGGAGCGTCTATTGCCTTAGCTTGTGACTTTCGGGTGATGTCTGAAAATAGTGGATTACTATATGCCTTTATCAATATTGGCCTAGGACCAGATGGTGGAGCAAGTTGGTTATTAGCAAGACAAGTTGGTTATAGTCGTGCACTTCAAATAGCGGTTGAGGGTAAAAAAATAAAAGGAGATGAATGTCACAGGCTTGGATTAGCAAATAAACTAGTAGAAAATGATGCAATTGTATCGACAGCAATTGATTGGGCACATCAAATTGCAAAATTACCAACCCTTGCTGTAGGAATTACAAAAGAAGACATTTTTCATGCCATGGACAACGATTTACAAAGCACAATCGCATATGAAGCCGAAAGACAGACAGCTGCTTTTGCCAGTCATGACTTAGTTGAAGGAGTATCTGCTTTTTTACAAAAGAGAAAACCTAAATTTATTGGGAAATAAGAATATGGAGTCTGAAAAACTAATTCATCGATTAGATTATTCTTATTTTCACTCTATCACCACTAGATGGGCTGATAATGATATTTATGGTCATGTAAACAATGTGGTTTATTATTCCTATTTTGATACCGTAGCTAATCAATATCTGATAGAGTTTGCTAATTTTAATCCTATTAATGATGCTATTATTGGTTTTGTTGTTCACTCTAATTGCACCTATATAAAAGCTATTACTTATCCAGATAAAATTGAGGCAGGCTTAATTGTAAAAAAAATTGGGAAAAGTTCAGTTACTTATGGAATAGGAATTTTTAAGAAAGGAGAAAGAACTGCTTGTGCATATGGAGAGTTTGTCCATGTTTTTGTGGACAAAAAGGACAACCAACCAACATCTATGCCTAAAAAAATCAGGGAGGCATTACAGAAAATTCTTTGATATAAATTACGTTGAAGTTATTGTTTTATTTCGATAAAAGTCCAACCTTTTTTTCATAATTGGCTTAAATAAGAACGGAAAATAAGACAACATCAACATGGCTGGATACCCATAAGGCAAAGTAGGGCTATCATCTTTTGATTCTAATACTTGATATGGTTTTGCGCCACTATGGTGGTGGTCTGAATGTCTAGTTAGCTCAAACAGTAATACTCTTCCAATAATATGATCAGAATTCCAAGAATGTTCTCGCTTAACACGTTCATATCTTCCATTAGCCTTCTTCTTTCTACGTAGCCCATAATGAGAAAAGTAATTTTGTGCTTCTAATACTGAAATTCCATAGACAGCAGTTATAAAGTAAATTACGGTGACGTTTAATCCAAAAAAGAAATTAATTCCAACAAAAAGAAAAATAGATAATCCTGTAAAAAAGATCATTGGGTTAAAAAACAATGACTTTCCTTGAGATTTTAATCTTTGGGATTCTAGTCTCCAGGTTTTAAAATACCCTCCTATCTGGGATTTTAAAGCAAACCAATAAAAAATATCTCCTTCTTTTGCAGAAGTAAGATCATTTGGAGTAGCTACATCTCTGTGATGACCGGAATTATGATAGGTCATAAAATGATTTTGAATAGCTGTTAGCAATAAAATATGAGCTAAAAGTTGTTTTAATTTATGATCTTTTTTGTGCCCTAATTCGTGTCCTATATTTATCCCATTTACTCCTAGAATAGTTCCCATAAACAAAATACAAGCAATCAAGTCTGATAAAGGAAGGGAAGGGTTGGAAACTGTAATCAAAAACTGATATATTACAAATAAGTGTAATGGCACTGAAAGATATAAGACCACATCATAAAAAATAGTTTCTGTTGCTAATTCTTTTTCAACAGAGGTTAAATTGTAAGTGTTTTGAGGTAAAAAGTTTTCTAGAACAGGAACAAGAACATACAAACTAAAAATTCCAATATAAGCAAGATAACCTGTGGTATTAAATGTCAATAAACCAAGAAGAGGAACAATAAAAGCTGAAAAATATTTAAATTTTGCCATTTGATTTTTTCAATTAATTTAAAAAACAGCTCTAATATACTGATAATCAAAAAATAAATAATCTTATTTTTAATTTACTCACAAAAAAATCTTTATACATTTAAAAAAGAGTACTGAAACAGTACTCTTTTTTTCATAGCAAAATCTCCCTTTACTATTTTCCTCCCAACATCAACAATTCATTACAAACCACTTCTGTAATGTATTTTTTTTCTCCTTCTTTACTTTCGTAAGAACGAGAAGTCAGCTTTCCTTCAATAGCAATTTCATTTCCTATTGTCACGTATTTTTCAATAATTTCGGCAGTTTTATTCCATGCTATAACATTATGCCATTGAGTGTCTGTTACTTTCTCTCCCATAGCATTTTTGTAACTTTCATTTGTTGCAATGGAAAACTTTGCTAATTTCTTTCCACTTTCTAAAGTGATGATTTCTGGGTTGTTTCCTAAGTTTCCAATTAACTGTACTTTGTTTCTTAACGTATTCATAAGATAAGGTTTTGCGCACTTAGACGATGCTTAGTGCATGTTTATAATGTATTTTTTGTTGATGTATTTCAACACTGCAAAGATGTAACAAGAACCAAATTAGAATCGGTTAAAAAGCACTTACTTTCGGTTGTAAATATTTGTAGTCGTTTGTAAACGAATAATTCATATCTTTATAAATTGACTATAAATTAGACTATGACACACCTTATAGAGACCAAAAACCTGACGTTGAGGGAATTTAAAGATACTGATGTTACTAATATTTATAAATTAGATTCTAATGAAGAGGTCCATAAGTATTTAGGAAAAAAACCCATTAAAACACTAAAGGAGGCTGAAGAAATCGTGTCTTTTTTTCACCAACAATACAAGGAAAGAGGAATTGGCCGTTTTGCAACCATAGAAAAATCGTCAGGAAAATTTATTGGATGGGTCGGTTTAAAATTAAATTTAGATGAAAAGGAAATGTTGAATGGATATACAAATTTTATAGATATTGGTTATCGGTTATTACCAAGTTTTTGGAGAAAAGGGTATGCTACTGAAGCTTCTTTAGCATCAATTGAGTATGGTTTTAAAAAGTTGAAATATAATGTTATATATGGTGCTGCTGATGTAGATAATATTGGCTCAAATAAAGTGCTCAATAAAATAGGTTTGGGCTTTAAAAATGAATTTATGTTTAAAGGTTGTGCTTGTAACTGGTACGAATTAAAAAAAGAAAACTATGAATACTAGAGAGTGCTTAGAATGTGGTGATCATTTAAAAGGGCGAATAGATAAAAAGTTCTGTTCAGATTATTGTAGAAACTCTTACAATAACAAGGTTAATAAAGACAGTAAAAATCTCATTAGAAATATGAACAATCGCTTGAGGAAAAATCACAAAATTCTTTCTGAACTAAATACTCATGGAAAAACTAAAATACCTAGAAATAAATTATACGACAAGGGATTTGACTTTCAATTATTTACCTCTATCTATAAGACTAAAACAGGAAATACTTATTTTTATATATATGACCAGGGGTATTTAGCTTTAGAAAATGAACTGTTTCTTTTAATTAAAAGGGAAATTTAGAGGCTCTATTTCCAATTATTCCCTTTTACTTTTATAGCAGCTTTTAAGATATCTTTTTGACTAATTTGGCCTATTAATTTTCCGTTTTCTACAATTGGAAATCGCCTCCTTTTAGAACTAATAAATTTAGTGGCAGCGTCAAAAATATTCATGTTTTTATCTATAGTTTCCACATTTGAAACCATATTCTTTTCAACTGTATTTTCTTTATCTATTGGCATATTATAATACTTGCTATCGGAAATATGCTTGATACAGTCTCCTTCAGAAATAATTCCAACTAATTCATTTTTATCATTTACTACAGGTCCTCCCGAAATTTTATTTTTAATCAATAAATTTATAACATGAACTAATGAATCACTTGGGTTAAAAGTGATCAGTTTTTTTGTCATATAATCAGAAACTAAAATTTGAGGTGTTGGTTTAGATATCTCTTTATTTCTTTTGCCTTGAAAGTTAATTATTCCCATAATTTTATATTTAACTCCCTTCTAAGTTAATAATTTTATTGATTGTTCCACTTTATTATTCCCTTTTTTTAATACTAACATAGCTTTATTTGATTAAAAATACTGTAGAGTTTAATAAAAAATTAAACCTATTCTCAATAAAAAAATCCTCAAGAATAATTATTCTTGAGGATTTTTTTATTCTATTTATTTGGTTTTAATCTATCATAGAAACTCGCAATGTGTTTACCATTCCTCTTTCCTTTACGGGCATTGCGGTTAAGTTAATAACAATGTCCCCTGTTGCTACATAGTTCTTATCTTTTACAATTCTATTGATATCAACAACAGTGTCGTCTGTGCTTAAGTTTTCGTCATAAAAAAATGCTCTTACTCCCCAAAGTAAATTTAACTTCCCTAAAATTCTTTTTTGTGTTGTAAATGCTAAAATATGTGACTGTGGCCTCCAAGCAGATATTTGAAATGCAGTATAACCACTATTTGTTAGTGTACAAATTGCAGCTGTGTTTGTGTCTTTAGACATTAATGCTGCATGATAACATAAAGATTTAGTAATAAATCTATCTGTTCTGATATGAGGTGCTTGATGTGGTACTTTAATAAGAGGAGAATTTTCTACACTCATAATAATTTCACTCATCTTTTGAATCACTTTAACGGGGTGCTTACCAACAGAAGTTTCTCCAGATAACATAACTGCGTCTGCCCCGTCCATTATTGAGTTAGCAACATCATTTACCTCTGCTCTAGTAGGCACAGAATTAGTAATCATTGTTTCCATCATTTGAGTGGCAATAATTACAGGTATACGTGCCTGCTTAGCTCTCAGAACCAATTTTTTTTGTATTAATGGAACCTCTTGCATTGGTATTTCTACTCCCAAATCTCCTCGAGCAACCATTAATCCGTCACAATACGGGATAAGAGAATCTATATTTTCTACAGCTTCTGGTTTTTCAATTTTAGCAATAACAGGAACTCTATATTTTGAGTTTTGTGCAATTAAATCTCTAAGTATTCTTAAATCTTCTGGTGTTCTAACAAATGATAAGGCCAACCAATCTACATCTAAACTTAACGCAAAAATGGCGTCTTTTTTATCCTTCTCTGTAAGTGCAGGTAAAGAAATATTTGTGTTTGGGAGATTTACCCCTTTCTTTGAAGACAAAACACCACCAACTATAATCTTGGTAACAACTTTTAATTTTTTATCCGTAGAAATAACCTCAAATAATAATTTACCGTCATCTACTAAGATTTGCTCTCCTGGTTTCACATCTCTGGGGAAATTCTGATAGGTCATAAATGCCTTCTCGTTATTTCCTACACACTCTTCTGTCGTAAAAACAAACTCATCTCCATCCTCTAAAACAACTCCATCTTCCATAACTCCAACTCGTAGTTTTGGTCCTTGTAAATCAGCTAGAATAGCAACATTGTATCCATTTTCTTGATTTATTTCACGAATTTGTTTTACTCGCTTTTTAACATCCTCATAATCTGCATGAGAAAAATTAATTCTAAAAACATTGACTCCCGAACTAGCAAGTTCAGTTAAAGTTTCTTTTGTATTTGTTGCTGGTCCGAGAGTAGCAACAATTTTTGTTTTCTTATTTATAATCATGTTTAAAAAATTAAAAATTGTTTAGATTTCAACAAATCTAATTCAACAGTGTATGAGGTAACAATTTGATTAATTTGATTAATCTTATTCACTGTTTGATATATTATTTCTTGAGATGGTTCTCCTACTATTTTTATAAAATAATCCACTTTTTTCTTTTCTGGAATTAAGTAGGTTTTTGTTTCTGTTGATAGTAAAATAGTATCCAGCTCATTTGTTTTTTCTTCAGTATAACTGTTAGATATTAAAAACCATTCATGGTCAAATTCTTCATTGGTGTAATTATAAACAGAGAATGAAGCTTTGCTATCTGATCTTTCAAAATCAAGACTATATTCAGCCTTAGAAAAAAGAGTATCTAAATTGTTGTTTAAAAGATACGCTAGTTTGAAGTCTTCTAGAGAAGTGTGAATACCTATTAGGGTGTAATTGTCATCTCCAAAATCTTCTATATCTAACGAATGAACCTGCATTAAAAAATGTTGTTACTATTGTACTAATAAAGCAAAATTACTGATTGTTTTTACAACGAACATAAAAAATAACGAAATCGTTATCGATTATGAATTTTCTATTTGTTTCTGGAAAGTAAAATAAACTCTTTTTGATGCTTGTTCCTCTGCTTTCTTTTTAGAAGTTGCTCTTCCTTTAGCAATTTGAATATCATCTATTTTAATCTTGACGCTAAAGTGTTTTACGGTCTCGTTGCCAGTATCTTCATAGGTGTCAATGAAATATTTTTTCTTATTTTTTTGGCACCACTCTATAATAAGACCTTTATAACTTGTTATTTTACCTTCTAATTTTGGGATATCTACGTAAGGTACAATTACCTTATCGTAGATAAATTTACTACAATAATCGTACCCTCTATCAAGATAGATTGCCCCTATTAAAGCCTCAAAAATATTACCATGGATATTGTCTCCTATATTATTCTTTGGAATATTACTTTTTACAAATGAAATTAGATTTAAATCCTTTCCTAGCTCATTTAAATGCTCTCTACTTACAATTTTAGACCTCATTTGAGTAAGATACCCCTCAGACTGATTTGGCGCTTTAATAAATAAATAAGAAGCTATCACAGATCCAAGCATTGCATCTCCAACAAACTCTAATCTTTCATAATTATATGGCTCTCCATTTTTATCAACTTTTTTTAAAGAACGATGGGTAAATGCTTTTTGGTAAAACTCAAGTTGTTTAGGAGAAAATTTTAATAATCTCTGCATTCCATCATAAAACTCCCTATCATCTTGTGTTGATGATTGGTTTAATATTTTACGAATGAGATTCATGTATTATTAATCTATTTTTCTGAAGGCTACACAAGCATTATGACCACCAAATCCAAACGTATTACTCATGGCTACTTTGATCTCTCTTTTTTGAGCTTTATTGAGTGTTAAGTTTAAATCTGAATTGATATTTTCATCAGAATTACTATGATTAATTGTTGGAGGAATAACTCCGTGCTTCATAGCAAGTATGGAAGCAATAGACTCAATTGCTCCAGCTGCCCCTAAAAGGTGGCCAGTCATAGATTTCGTAGAGTTTATATTAATGTTCTTGGCGTGTTCACCAAAAACATGAGATATAGCTTTTAATTCTGCAACATCACCTAATGGGGTTGATGTTCCGTGGGTGTTGATGTGATCAACATCTTCTGGCTGAATACCAGAATTTTCTAAACAATTTTTCATAACTGCAATAACACCTATCCCTTCTGGATGTGGAGCGGTCATGTGATGGGCGTCAGAAGACATTCCTCCTCCTATAACCTCAGCATAAATATGAGCACCTCTTGCCTTAGCGTGCTCGTATTCTTCAAGAACAATAGCACCAGCACCTTCTCCAAGAACAAATCCATCTCTTTGAGCATCAAACGGTCTTGAAGCCGTCTCTGGACTCTCATTTCTAGTAGATAGAGCATGCATGGAGTTAAAACCTCCCATACCAGCTATTGTAACTGCTGCTTCACTACCTCCTGTGATGATAACATCACACTGCCCTAAACGAATATAATTCAACGCATCTATCATTGCGTTAGCTGAAGATGCACAAGCTGATACAGTAGTGTAATTTGGACCCATAAACCCATTTTTAATGGATATATTACCAGGCGCAATATCTGCAATCATTTTTGGAATAAAAAAAGGATTAAATCTTGGTGATCCGTCTCCTGCAGCATAATTTAATACTTCATTCTGAAACGTTTCTAATCCTCCAATACCTGCTCCCCAGATAACTCCAACTCGTAATTTATTAATTTTGTCTAAATTTAACTCTGAGTCTGCTATTGCCTCATCTGAAGCAATCATAGCGTACTGAGTAAATCTATCCATTCTGCGTGATTCTTTCCTGTGAATGAAATCATTCACATTAAAGTTTTTGATTTCACATGCAAAACGAGTCTTGAACTTGGTAGCATCAAAATGTGTGATAGGTGCTGCTCCGCTAACTCCGTTAACTAAAGCAGTCCAATACTCTTCAATATTGTTACCAATTGGTGTTAATGCACCAAGTCCAGTTACTACAACTCGTTTTAATTGCATATAAATGTTACTTTTTAGCTTCTTCTATATAGCTTATTGCTTGACCTACAGTACCAATATTCTCTGCTTGATCGTCTGGGATTTGAATATCAAATTCTTTTTCGAATTCCATAATCAACTCAACAGTATCTAAAGAATCTGCCCCTAAGTCATTAGTGAAACTAGCTTCTGTAGTTACTTCATTATCGTCAACTCCTAATTTGTCTACGATAATAGCTTTTACTCTTGATGCAATGTCTGACATAATTTATTTATTTTAAATTTTAAATCGAGGCAAAAATACAAATCTTATTAGTTTTAACGAATTTTTAGCAAAAAAATGAAGGTTAAAGTATATAATTTTGTTGATATGTTGATAATGAGATTATAATATCAACTATTATGCTTTATTTTGTGTGAGAATATCATTGTACATGAAGAGAGTTGTTATTTTTGCATCTGGATCAGGTTCTAACGCAGAAAACATTATTAATTATTTCCAAAATTCTGAAAAAATTAGTGTTGTAAAAGTATATTGCAATAAAAAGGAAGCTGGTGTTTTTAATCGCTGTAAAAGACTGAAGAAAGATTGTGAGTGGTTTTCTCGAGAAGATTTTTCTCAAAAAAACATCCTTCTCAATAAGTTAGAACAAGAGGCTGATTTTATAATTTTAGCTGGTTTTTTATGGAAAATTCCTGAACCAATAGTACAAGCATTCCCAAACAAAATTATCAATATTCATCCCGCCCTATTACCTAAATATGGTGGTAAAGGCATGTATGGCATGCGTGTTCATGAGGCTGTAAAAAACAACTGTGATAAAGAAACGGGGATTACAATTCATTTTGTTAATGAGCGTTATGATGAAGGTGCCATTATTTTCCAAGCAAAAACAACATTAAAAATAACTGACTCTACAAAAGATATAGCTCAAAAAATTCATGATTTAGAATATGAATACTTTCCAAAAACTATTGAAAAAACCATCTTAAAAAATGGGAGCTAAAAAATACTACGTCATATGGAAAGGAAAGGAAACTGGTGTATTCTCTTCATGGGACAAAGTTAAAAAACTAGTTCAAGGAGTTGAGGGGGCTAAATACAAATCTTTTGGAAGTAAAGCTGAAGCCAACATAGCAATCAAAAAAAAATACTCAGATTATCAAGGTAATAATTCTAAAAAAATAGCCTTGTCTGATGCTGACAAAGCACGTTTTGGTGTGCCTATAAAAAACAGCTTAACTGTTGATGCCGCTTGTAGCGGAAACCCAGGAAAGATGGAATATCGAGGGGTTTTACATCACAACAAACAAGAGGTTTTTAAGATGGGTCCTTTTAAAAATGGCACTAATAATATTGGGGAATTTCTTGCCTTGGTTCACGGAATTTCATTACTAAAAAAGAAAGGCTTACATAGTTTACCTATATATTCAGATTCTAAAATTGCAATGTCTTGGATTAAAAAGAAAACCTGTAGAACTAATATTACTTTTGACGTATCTAATAGTGACCTTTTAACACTAATTCATCGTGCTGAAAAGTGGTTGAAAGAAAATTCATTCAGTAATCCAATTTTAAAATGGGAAACCAAAGCTTGGGGTGAAATTCCTGCTGACTTTGGCAGAAAATAAGTACGACTCTTCTTCTAAAAAGAAAAACCTTCAACAATGTTGAAGGTTTTTAATTTATATTTAATTGTTTATCCTTTGAAACTTGCAGATAAATATTCACGATTCATACGTGCAATATTTTCTAAAGAAATTCCTTTTGGGCATTCTACTTCACAGGCACCTGTATTCGTACAATTACCAAAACCTTCATCATCCATCTGTTGCACCATGTTTAATACACGGTCTGTAGCTTCAACTTGCCCCTGAGGCAGCAAAGCGTATTGAGAAACCTTTGCTGAAACAAATAACATTGCACTAGAGTTTTTACATGAAGCAACACAGGCTCCACAACCAATACACGTTGCTGCATCCATAGCTTTGTCTGCTGCATGTTTAGATATTGGAATTGAATTTGCATCTTGTGTATTCCCTGAAGTATTTACAGAAATAAAACCACCTGCGTGCTGCACTCTGTCAAAAGCACTTCTATCTACAACTAAGTCTTTAATTATAGGAAATGCTTTAGCCCTAAAAGGTTCTATATGAATAGTATCACCGTCTTTAAACATTCTCATGTGTAATTGACAAGTAGTTACTCTTCTGTCTGGACCATGAGCTTCACCATTAATATACAAAGAACACATTCCACAAATTCCTTCTCTACAATCATGATCAAAAGCAACAGGAGAATCTCCTTTCTCTATTAATTGATTGTTTAACACATCTAACATCTCCAAGAAAGACATATCTGGAGACACATCAGAAATCTGATAATCTACCATCTTTCCTTTGTCGTTTGCGTTTTTTTGACGCCAAATTTTTAACGTTAAGTTCATGTCTCCTAAATTATTTATATGATCTTTCTTTCACTTCAATATTCTCATAAACCAATGCTTCTTTATGCAATAATGCATCTTTTGGCTCTCCTTTATATTCCCATGCAGAAACAAATTGAAATTCTTTTCGTCTTTTTGCCTCTCCTTCTGGAGTTTGGTGTTCTTCTCTAAAATGACCTCCTGCAGATTCTTCTCTTAATAAAGCGTCTTTTGCAAATAATTCACCTAATTCTAAGAAGTCTGCTACACGCCCGGCTTTTGCTAATTGTTCATTAAACTCATCTGCTGTTCCCGGCACTAAAACATCTTTATAAAACTCTTTACGTAAAGCAGAAATCTCCTCAATAGCTTCTTTTAATTCTTTTTCATTACGAGACATCCCACACTTATTCCACATAATTTTTCCAAGTCTTCTATGAAAAGAATCTACAGACTTAGTCCCTTTGTTATTAATTAAGTGATTAATATTTTCTACAGCATTTTTCTCTGCTTCTTCAAACTCTGGTGAATCAGTAGAAATAGCTCCTGTTCTAATATCTTCAGATAAATAGTCCCCTATAGTGTAAGGCAGCACAAAATAACCATCAGCTAATCCTTGCATTAATGCAGACGCGCCCAGCCTATTTGATCCGTGATCAGAAAAATTTGCTTCTCCAATTGCGTACAATCCCGGAATGGTAGTTTGTAAATTGTAATCTACCCAGATACCACCCATGGTATAATGTACCGCTGGGAAAATCATCATAGGTGTTTCGTATGGATTCTCATCTACAATTTTTTCATACATCTGAAATAAGTTTCCATACTTGGCTTTCACAACTTCTTTTCCAAGTTCTTTTACTAAGGAATCATCATTTTCATTCAATCCTTTTACGTGCGCCTTTTCTTTTCCATACCTAATAATAGCTGCCGCAAAATCTAAATATACTGCTTCACCTGTAGCATTCACTCCAAAACCAGCATCGCAACGTTCTTTAGCCGCTCTTGAGGCAACATCACGAGGAACCAAATTACCAAAAGCAGGGTATCTTCTTTCTAAGTAATAATCTCTATCTTCTTCAGCTAACTGGGTCGGCTTTAATTTACCGGATCTAATAGCCTCAACATCTTTTTTATGTTTTGGCACCCATATTCTACCATCGTTTCTTAACGATTCTGACATCAATGTTAACTTAGATTGATGATCTCCTGAAACAGGAATACAAGTTGGGTGAATTTGTGTGTAACAAGGATTTGCAAAATAAGCTCCTCTTTTATGAGCTCTCCAAGCTGCTGTTACATTAGATCCCATAGCATTTGTGGACAAAAAGAATACGTTTCCATACCCTCCTGTACCTAAAACTACTGCATGCGCTGAGTGTCTTTCTATTTCACCTGTTACTAAATTACGGGCTATAATTCCTCTAGCTTTTCCGTCTACAATCACAACATCTAGCATTTCATGCCTGTTGTACATTTTTATTTTTCCACGACCAATTTGACGATTCATCGCAGAATAAGCTCCTAACAATAATTGTTGCCCTGTTTGACCTTTTGCATAAAATGTTCTTGAAACCAATACACCTCCAAATGATCTGTTGTCTAATAATCCTCCATAATCACGAGCAAAAGGAACTCCTTGTGCTACACACTGATCTATAATATTTGCAGAAACCTCTGCCAAACGATATACGTTGGCTTCACGAGAACGATAATCTCCTCCTTTAACGGTATCATAAAACAACCTATAGGTTGAATCTCCGTCTCCCTGGTAATTTTTTGCTGCATTTATTCCTCCTTGTGCTGCGATAGAATGGGCTCTCCTTGGAGAATCTTGAAAGCAAAATGCTTTTACATTATATCCTAATTCAGCTAAAGTTGCTGCTGCAGAACCTCCAGCTAAGCCAGTTCCAACAACTATAACATCTATTAATCGTTTATTTGCTGGATTAACTAAGTTAATGTCGTTTTTATGTTTTGTCCACTTGTCTGCAAGTGGTCCTTGAGGTATTTTTGAATCTAATGCCATCTTATAAAACCTGATTTAAATGATGAAACAATGCAATAAAAATAAAGCCTGCAGGAATCCCGATAGCGTATATTTTTGAAAAGTTTTTCAATCCTTTTGTGTATTTATTATTTGCACCTACAGATTGAAATGCTGACTCAAAGCCGTGTAACAAATGGAGTGCTAAAAACACAAATGCTAAACAGTATGCACCAACACGAAGTGGGCTATGAAATTTTTCAACTAACTCATGAAAATATCTAAACTCACCATTATGCATCCCACTCATGTCTCCTTGTATGTATTTTATATTAATTTCTGGAATCCAAAAATCTATAAAGTGGAGCACTACAAATGCTAGAATTGCTAATCCGCTCCAAATCATATTTCTACTCATCCAAGAGGAATTTGCCCCTCCATTATTTACCGCATATTTAATTTGACGTGCTTTAGTATTTTTTATTTCTAACACAAAACCCATCACAAAATGAAAAACAACACCAAAAATTAATACCGGTTGTAATGCATATTGTATTACCCAAAAGGTACCCATAAAGTGAGACACTTCATTAAAAGTGTCTGGACTAAATACAGAAAGAATATTAATAGCAAAGTGTTGTAGAAGAAAAATCATTAGAAAGAGTGCTGAAATTGCCATGGCAAACTTTCTACCTATTGAAGAACTTAAAATTCCACTCATTATATAGTTCATTTTATTATGACTGCAAAGGTACAACGCAATCGTTTTCTGACCAAACCACAAAAAGTATTTTAGCAAGTATTTAGAATGATTATAATTAACTCTATAAGAACCTTGCCTCCCTTATTTTAGTCAAGGGCTAGGTTTGTTTATCGACCTCAAAACACCCAGGCTTTAATTTAAATATCAAGTTTAAAAAACATTACTATACTTCTGAGAAGTATGATAAAAAACAGGAACTTACACAATGGAATTCACAAGGATATGGCCTGTAAATTTTAAATAAGAAAATAACGTAGTCGTCTACTGTATTTCAAAAACTTCAGTAGACGATGCTATTTTTACGGTATAAACTCCTTTTGGCAAGAAATATGTGCCATTTTTAGCAGCCTTTAATGACTGTTTGTTAAACTTTTTCAAATACGCTTTTCGGCCTTTTTCGGAAAAAGAAAGATCATAAATAGCCTCATTAAATCCTTGATCTGAATCTTTAACTATTGAAGCAACAAGTAGTTCATCTTTAAATATATTTATTGTTACTTTTCTTGAACTATCTAAATAATATTGAATTGAACTTTTTGGAATAAATGGTGATGACCATCTCCCCCATGAATTCCCCCATGTACTTCTTTTTTTAATAGTTGAAATTGGGAAAATATGTGCTTCTTTTGCTATAACTTCTGAAATCATTAATTGAAGTGGAGCTATAGATGCTTTATATAAACTCCTTCCATGTGTTCCTAAAATTAAATGCTTAGCTGAAGGCTGAATAACTAAATCATGAATGGCTACACTAGGTAAACCTTTTTGAAAAGAAGACCAGTCTTTACCTTGATTAAAAGAAGCATAAGCTCCATTATCTGTTCCAACGTATAATAAATTTGGGTTTTCAGAATCTTCACGAATTACGTTTACAGGTGATGCTGGAATATTGTTAGAAATATTCTCCCAAGTTTTCCCATAGTCATCAGACCTATATACATACACCGTAAAATCATCAGATCTATACCCATTTAATGTCACATATACTCGTTCTTTTTTATGCTGTGAAGCAATAACTCTACTTACCCACAAGTCTTTTGGAAAGGAGTTTGAAATACGCTCCCATGAGCCTCCACCGTTTTTAGACACATGAACGTAGCCATCATCTGAGCCCGTATATAATAACCCAAATTGAAATGGAGATTCAGATATGGTAGTTAATGTTCCATAAGCAACATTCCCTTTTTTCCCTCCTGTAGTTAAATCAATTGAAATAGCTTCCCAAGTGTCACCTTTGTCTAAACTTCTGTGTAATTTATTACTTCCTAAATATAAAATATCTTGATTGTGTTTTGATAAAAGAATTGGAGTTTGCCAATTAAACCTATAAGGCGCTTCACCTAACGTATGTTTTGGTTGAATATAGGTTCTTTCTCCATTGTCTCTATCCAATCTAAAATAATTTCCAAATTGAGATCCTGTATACACAATCGAAGGATTTCTGTCATCTACTTGAACTTGCATGCCGTCACCCCCCATAATCGATGTATATGGATTATGACCTGTTTGAAGCCACCTGTTGTTCATTTTAGCATTGTGAGATGCTGTCCAGACCCCATTGTCTTGTAAACCGCCATAAACATTGTATGGATTTTGATTGTCTGCATAAATAGCATAAAACTGCCCTACAGATGGAGAGTTTAATTTTATCCAATGTGCACCATCATCGTAAGAAATATTTAATCCTCCGTCATTCCCTTCAACTAGATGACCCTTTCTTCTTGGGTTTATCCAAAGTGCTTGATGATCTGAGTGAACATTTTCTTTTCCTATGGAAGTAAACGTTTTTCCTCCATCTTTAGATCTTAAAATAGGAACTCCTAAAACGTATATCGTATTTTTATCTTGAGGATCTACGCGAATTTCCCCAAAATAATACCCATAAGAATAATACAATCCATCTATTTGATTGTTATGTGTTTTACTCCATTTCTTTCCTCCGTTTGTTGTTATAAAAACCTCAGCCCCTTCAACTGGAGTATCAAATAACATAGAGTTTGCGTCCTCCAAGAACTTAGCTAAGTCGATTGGTTTTACAGTCCCTTTAGAAACCATATTTTTGACCGTCTTAGCGGTATATTTTTTTTGAAAACGATTTGCTCTCAGGTAATTATTTAAGTTTTTGTCTGTTAATGCTAAGAACTCTTCTGTAGACATCTTCTTAAAATCTTCTTTTTTTAACCCATTTAAAGATTTTTTTTCCTTCTTTTCAGACTTTCTTCTAAACTGACTGTCATGAATAGCATATACGGTATTTTCATCATAAATCGAAAGCCCAATTCTTCCTACACCATTCCCATTTCTAAACCCATTATTAACAGAAATATTTTTCCAAGTATCTCCTGCGTCTGTACTTTTATAAATTGCAGAATTATTACCGTCTCCATCAAAATTCCAAGCTTTACGTTCTCTTTCCCACGAAGCAGCATACATTACATTCGGATTTTCTGGAGCAACTACTACATCAATAATTCCAGTGCTACTATCAATAAATAATGTTTTTCTCCATGTTTTTCCACCGTCAATTGTTTTAAAAACCCCTCTCTCTTCGTTTGGTGAGTACAAATGCCCTATCACCCCTACAACTACTTCTTCAGGATTATTTGCATTTATTATAATTCTACTCACATGATGAGAATCTAGCAACCCAACGTGCTCCCATGTTAACCCTTGGTTGTCAGATTTTAAAATTCCTATTCCTGCATAGGATGAGCGTGAAGAGTTTTTTTCACCTGTTCCAACCCAAATAGTTCCCTTATTCCAGTCTACAGCGATATCTCCAATATTTTGGGTAGAACTATTATCTAAGACTGGCTTAAAAGAAGTTCCGTTATTTTTCGTATACCACAACCCACCTGATGCATACCCTACATAAAACTCTGTTGGATCATTTGGGTTTACATCAATATCTGCAACTCGACCACTCATAATTGTTGGCCCAATATTACTAAAAGAAACATTTTTAATAATTGATGTGTTTTCAAGAGTCTGCTTTTCTTGAAGAGATTTTTTTACAACTTGTGAATCTGTAGCAGATTGTTGAGCTGAAGCACATATGGTAATTAGTAGAAAAAAAACTCTAATAATAGATTTCATAATACATGGGTTTTTAATTGTAAAGAATAGACTTTTTCAAAAATAACGAATAATTTAATGTGTGCCTTTTTAGAATACATAAAATATTCTAACTAATGACAGAAAGTACTAAAATAATGCTTAGAATTAATCGGTGTACATTTGCATCAATGTACAGAGAAAACAATGTTGTTTTTTCTTAAAATTTATCGATGTCGTTTAAAGATTTAGGATTGAAAGATGCTCTTTTAAGAGCTGTTAAAGAAAAAGGATACACAACCCCTTCACCCATACAAGAAAAAGCAATTCCTCACATATTAGCGGGGAAAGACGTACTTGCTTCTGCCCAAACAGGTACTGGGAAAACAGCTGGTTTTACACTGCCTGTGATACAATACTTGTCAGAGACAAAACATCCAAAATATAGACCAATTAGAGCATTAGTTTTAACCCCAACAAGAGAATTAGCTGCTCAGGTGTATGATAATGTTAAAGAATATAGTTCCTATTTAAATATAAGATCTGCGGTAGTTTTTGGCGGGGTAAAAGCAGCTTCTCAAATAGCCACATTAAAACGAGGTGTTGATGTTTTGGTAGCAACACCAGGAAGGCTGTTAGATTTACATAATCAAAAAGTCGTTTCTTTTAAACGCATAGACGTCTTCATTTTAGATGAAGCAGATAGAATGTTAGATATGGGTTTTGTGAGAGATATTAACAAGATTATTAGTTACATGCCGTCAAAAAGGCAAAATCTACTATTCTCAGCTACCTTTTCTAAGGAAATCAAGCAACTTGCTCACACCATATTGAAAAACCCAGTAATGGTTGAAGCTGAACCTGAAAACTCAACTGCCGAAATGGTAAATCAGAAAGTGTATCGGGTTAATAAAAAAGAGAAAACAACTATTATTACCAATCTTATAAAAAAAGGAAACTGGAATCAGGTGTTGGTTTTTATGAGAACCAAACACGGGGCAAATAAACTAACAAAAAAATTACTACAATCGGGAATTTCTGCCGCAGCAATTCATGGAAATAAAAGTCAGGGGGCTAGAACAAAGGCCTTGTCAAATTTTAAATCTAATGATATTAGAATTCTTGTTGCCACTGATATTGCAGCTCGTGGGCTAGACATCCCTTTATTGCCTCATGTTGTCAATTATGAATTGCCAAATGTACCCGAGGATTATGTTCACAGAATTGGTAGAACTGGAAGAGCTGGTGCTAGTGGCGAAGCTATTTCATTAGTTTGTAGTGAAGAAACAGAATACCTTAAAGAAATTGAAAAGCTACTAGGAACTAAATTAGCTGATGAAATTATTGAAGGATTTGAGCCAACAGATAATGCTCCTCCAAAAAGAGCTGCCTCCCAAAGCAAAGGCGCTTTCAAAAAATCATCTTCTAAAAAACCTCATCGTAAAAAGCATTTTCAAAGAGGATCAAAATCTGTAAACTCTGATAATAGAAATCATAGAGGATCAAAAAATAGACGTAGATAAAAAAACTTTATTTTAGCTACATTTGTGAATCAAATTAGCATACAATGAAATACCACCCAATAGATTCTAGCCTTTTCATCAGTAATAGAAGAAACTTTTCGGCTAAAATGAAACCCAATAGTCTTGCTGTTTTCAACTCTAATGATATTTATCCTATTAGTGCAGATAGTACAATGCCTTTTGATCAGCACCGAGATATTTTCTACTTAAGCGGAGTAGATCAAGAAGAAAGTGTATTGGTTTTATTTCCAGATTGCCCGAAAGAAAAACACCGTGAAATTCTATTTTTAAAAGAAACAAGTGAGCATATTGCGGTTTGGGAAGGAGAAAAACTAACTAAAGAAGCTGCATTTAAAACATCAGGAGTTCGAACTGTTTATTGGTTACATGATCTAGAAAAAATACTTTTTGAACTCTCTACTCAATGCGATACTTTTTATATAAATACCAATGAGCACTACAGAGCCAATGTAGAAACAGAAACAAGAGAAGACCGTTTTACAAAATGGTTGTTAGCTAAATATCCTGCGCATTCTGTGGCAAAAAGCAATCCGATTTTACAAGAATTACGAGGTGTAAAAAACCCTATAGAGTTAGCTTTTATGCAAAAGGCTTGCGATATTACTGAAAAAGGATTTCGCAGAATTTTAAATTTTATAAAACCAAATGTATGGGAATACGAAATTGAAGCAGAATTGGTACATGAATTTATTAAAAACCGATCTAAAGGATTTGCCTATACTCCAATTATTGCTTCTGGTAATAACGCCAATGTATTACATTATATAGAAAACAACCAACAATGTAAAGCTGGTGATTTAATACTTTTAGATGTTGCTGCAGAATACGCAAACTATAAAAGTGATTTAACAAGAACCGTCCCTGTTTCTGGAAAATTTACAGACAGACAAAAAGCAGTTTATAATGCAGTAAATACCGTTAAAAAAGAAGCTACTAAACTATTGGTTCCTGGAACTTATTGGGAGCAGTATCACGTAGAGGTTGGAAAACTGATGACTTCAGAGTTATTAGGATTGGGTTTGTTAGATAAAGCTGATGTTCAAAATGAAGATAAAAATTGGCCCGCTTATAAAAAATATTTTATGCATGGTACATCTCACCATATAGGGTTAGACACACATGATTATGGGTTGTTACATTTGCCAATAGAGGAAAATATGGTTTTTACAGTAGAGCCGGGTATATATATTCCTAAAGAAGGTTTTGGAATTCGTCTAGAAGATGATGTAGTCGTTCAAAAATCTGGAGAACCCTTAAACTTAATGGGTAATATACCTATTGAAGCAGATGAAATTGAGGCGTTAATGAACCAACTCTAATTTCTAACTTTTAAGTAGGTAAACTATTCAAAAAACCTATTGTTTTTGTATTAAAATCGTCTGGTTGTTCAACGTTCACAACATGTCCACAATTTTTTACCACGTATAAAGTTGATTCTATATGTTCTTTAACAACTCTTTTAATGGAGGGTAAAAACAAATGATCTTGATCTCCCATAACATATAAGGTAGGGATTTTTATGTCTTTTGCTCTAAAAAATCGTAGTAGAGGGTTAATTTCTGCGGTGAGCTTAAACCATCTAATAAATTCTTTTTGATATAATTTCTTTGCTTCATTAACAAAAAGGATTCTAGACTCTTTATGGTTTTTCTTTGGCATGATAATGAAAGCAAACAATTTATATAACATCATGTAAGGAACTACAGACTTAAAAAAGTTTCCAACACGCATTAAAACTTGAGAACGAAAGTTTAATTTTAAAATAGCACCTCCAAGAACCATACTTTCTACTAAATCTGGTCTTTTTTCTGCTAAATTTCTAATAAGAATTGTCCCTAAAGAGATTCCTATAAAATGGGATTTTTTAATCTTCAAATGTGCTAATACCTCAAGTATATCTTGAGTTATTGCATTAAAAGTATACTCATTGTTAAAGGTGTCTTTAATGGTAGGCTTGCTGTTTCCATGACCTCTTAAATCCAAAACTAAAACATTAAATTCCTTTCTAAATGCTCTTATTTGCCTAAACCAAATAGAGCTGCTCCCTCCTGCACCATGAACAAAGCTTACCCACTTTGAGGTGTTTTCATTTAAATAAGTATAGTGATTTAGCATAGTGTTTAATGCAAATATACTTTTATTTTCTAGGATTAAAAGGCTTATGAATTACTCGTTTTAATTCTTTGACTGTAAACATTTAAAAAAATGAAAACTATAAATGCTGGAAAAACCCATCCTAAACTTTGGGTTGAAAAAGGTATCCATTGAGTAATGGGATCTAATAAATGACCTAGATTTAGTGATCCTAAAAAATCTGGAATACTAAAGACTAATGTTGTTATTACTACTCCCTTGAACACAAGAGAAGAAGTTAATCGCTTTGGAACTACATTCAGTAAAATCAACACAATAGTTATTGGATAAATAAACATTAATGCAGGAATGGCTGCTTTGATAATGAAACTTACTTGAAAATGACCAATAAGAATACCTAACACACAACTTATAAAAGCGGTTATAACATATGCTTTTTGTGAATTTTTAAACATTTCTTTAACATAATCGGAAGTTCCTGTAACAATACCAACGGCAGTTGTAAAACAAGCCAATGCAACTAAAACACTTAAAAAAGAAGTTCCAATTGCACCAAGTGTTTGCGAACTTAAACTTTTTAGAACTTCTGTTCTTGTTCCACTTACAGGTAAAAGAGTACTTAATGTAGCTCCACTAAAAATTAACCCTCCATAGACTAGAATTAACCCAGATCCTGCAATCAAACCAGCTTTAGTAATAAGGCTTTTTTTGTCATCATATGATTTTACTCCCCTATTTCCCAATGAAATAACTATAACTGCACCTATCAAAACACCCCCAATAGCATCAAATGTTTGATACCCTTCCAATATTCCACTTACAAAAGGCACCTCATATACATTTAATCTCATTGTTTCTGGATTACTTGTTATGGAAAATAGTATGATAGCCACCAGTATGACAACAATAATTGGGGTTAAAAACTTTCCAATTAAACTCAATAACCTTGAGCGGTTCATTACAAAAACAAAAATCAATAGAAAATAAATACTACTTGTAAGCAATGAGCTAGAGCCAAAAAAAGGTTGAATAGCCATCTCATGGGCAACTGAAGCAGTTCTAGGAGCTGGAATTGTAATTGCTATTAAATACATCACAAAACAATACATTGAACTAAATGTTGGAGATGCTTTTTTCCCTAAATCGTAGATATTTCCTTGAACATTTGCATGAGCAAAAACACCTAAGATTGGAATAAAAACAGCTGTAAGAATAAACCCAGAAAAAACAAACAACCATTCGCCTCCGGAATTCATTCCCAAAAAAGGTGGAAGAATAAGGTTTCCTGCTCCAAAAAAGAGTGCAAAAATTGCAAAACCGGTAATCCATATTTCACGTTTTTTGATCATTTTAGCTGTTTTTTTATCAAAAAAAGACAAAAATTGATGAAAATATACACAAAAGAGGCAAAAATGATACAAAACTTACTTAAAGCAAAATAGTAAGAAATAGAAACCCAAAACTGCTTCATATCTCCTAAAACTAGATTGATTAATGCAATATTTTCTACATAATCAAACACCGCTGCTAAAAACAAACACCAAATCAATAAATTACCTACCTTAAAAAAGCACTTTTTAAACCAAAGAGCAAAATTCAATTTGTGTATTAAAATTGAAAGAAATGTTGCATATGCAATTGGAAATAAAAAATCAATTCCTAAACCTAATGACACTGCTATTTTCCCTTTTTCTCCCCATGAATTTAAATACGATCCTGCAGTTTCTAAATCTCTTGCCAATTCGAAAGAGATTATTCCACCAGTACATGTGTCATTTATTAAAAATTGATCTAAATATTGGAGTCCTATAGTGCACATCATTACCACAAATAAAAGAGCCAATGTTAATCTTAGTTCTTGATTTTTACTGAGTGATGTGAAGGGCGATGAAAACATGAAATAAATTCTATGATAAGAAGGAAAGATACATATTTTTGTACTATGGAAAAATGGCTGTTATTTAAAAATACTAAAATTTCATATACAGACTCTGGAAAAGGAGCCGTAGTGGTTTTATTACATGGTTTTTTAGAAAATAAGCACATGTGGAAAGAAATTATTCCTGTAATTTCCAGAAACAAAAGAGTGCTAGCAATAGATTTATTGGGTCATGGGCATACAGAATGTCTTGGCTATATTCACCCTATGGAGTTAATGGCCGAAGCGGTTGCTGCAGTTTTAAAATCGTTACGAATACGAAAAATTACACTTATTGGTCATTCTATGGGTGGTTATGTTTCCTTAGCGTTATCAGAAAAGAACCCCGAAATGATTAGAGGATTGTGTTTATTAAATTCTACATCAACCTCTGATGATACTTCGAGAAAAAAGTTAAGAGAAAGAGCTAATAAAATGGCACAGATTAATTTGTCTAATATTGTAAGAATGTCTTTTATTAATTTGTTTAGTGAGAAGAGTAAAGAGGTCTTTAATCCCGAGATACAGCTTGCCTTATCCGAAGCTTTACAAACATCTTTACATGGATATAGTGCTTGTCAAGAAGGAATGAAAATACGACCAAACAGGTTGTCTGTTTTAAAAAATAATCATTTTAAAAAATTGTTTATTCTCGGAGAAAAAGACCCTGTATTACTTGTAAATAAAGGGATAAAAGAAGCCGAAGAAACACAGTCCAAGACAGTTATTTTGTCTGGAGGCCACATGAGTCATATTGAAAATTCAGACAAATTAATTAAAGTCTTGAATACATTTATTAGACGGTCCCTTTCTTACTAAGTTTACTCTTATTTATTTTCAAGAGCGTTCCATCCCTGTGCTTTCAGCTCCAACTCTTGACCAGCTCTTGTTACTAAATTTAACCCCGCTGCCTTATTGTTAATATGACCAACAATAGACAAGTTAGGATTTCCTTTTATCTTTTCAAAATCTGCAATTGAAACCGTAAATAATAGCTCATAATCTTCTCCTCCGCTTAAGGCTACCATGGTACTATCAATATCAAACTCTTCACAAGTTGAAATTACCTGAGGGTCTAAAGGTATTTTATCTTCATAAATTTTACATCCTACATTGCTTTGTGAACAAATATGCATGATTTCAGAGGAAAGCCCGTCAGAAATATCAATCATGGCTGTAGGTTGAACATCCATATCTTTCAGAAGAGATGAAATATCTTTTCTTGCTTCTGGTTTTAATTGACGCTCAATCAAATAGGTATAGTTATCTAAATCTGGCTGATTATTAGGGTTTACCTTAAATACTTGTTTTTCTCTCTCTAAAACTTGTAACCCAAGATAAGCGGCCCCCAAATCACCAGTAACTACAATTAAATCTGTTTCTTTTGCTCCATTTCTATAAATAATCTCTTCTTTATCTGCTTTGCCAATAGCAGTAATAGATATGAGCATTCCTTTTGTAGATGAAGTGGTATCTCCTCCTATTAAATCAATATGGTATGTTTCACACGCCAATTGAATTCCAGCATATAATTCTTCAATTGCTTCAAGTGGAAAACGATTGGAAACTGCTATTGAAACCGTAATTTGTTCTGCTTGTGCATTCATTGCATAGACGTCAGAAAGGTTTACTACAACAGATTTATATCCCAAGTGTTTTAGTGGGACATAGCTCAAATCAAAATGAACTCCTTCGACCAATAAATCAGTAGTAATTATTGTCTGTTTATCTGTCTTTTCCAAAACAGCTGCATCATCTCCAACTGCTTTCACTGTTGATTTATTAGAGGCTTTAAAATGTTTTGTAATATGATTAATTAAGCCAAATTCTCCTAGTTGCTCCAATGATGTTCTTGATTGATTTTTATCTTCTAACATGTTGCAAATATATACACATCTTAAAAATAATCGCCACATCTTAGCTGCTATTCTCACAATGCTACTATTTGTTCTTTAAATCATTTATATTTGTTTACTATTATGATAATGGATTACAAGTAAAAACTCCAAATAATATTAATCTCTTCTCCTGATGAAAAAATCTATTACACTAACGTGTATTTTACTGTTCATTTACTCCTGTAACAAATCGATTTCTCTTCAATACACACCTCCAGAAATAGTTTCTGGATATACTGGAATTGATTTAATTGAAAACAGTGGTGCTGGACAAACAGTGTATAAAATTGAGGCTCCATTAAATGTTGAAGTAGCTGTTTATTTTATTGGTGGCGAGGATGCTGATTTATTAACGCTAAATAATAATACTGTTAGCTTAAATGCTAATCCTGATTTTGAAGTAAAATCTAGCTATAATTTTGAGGTTATTGTTATTGATTTAGAAGGGAATATAAGTGAAATTCAAGGAGTCTCTTTTTCAATTATTGATGTAGACGAAACCACTCAATTTGTTCTTAATTTTTGTGAAAATGGATTTGCAGGAGAGTATCCTTGTAACAATTATGATTTAATTGCTCATTTAGATTTAACTACTCTTGGCGGTGATTCAGGAAATGATTGTTGGGGATGGACAGACCCAACCTCAGGAAAAGAATATGCTCTAATGGGTCTTAATAATGGAACATCTTTTATTGATATTTCTGACCTAGAATTCCCTAGAATTGTTGGGTTTTTACCAACACATACAATTAATAGTTCATGGAGAGATATCAAAACTTATGGAAACTATGCTTTTATTGTGAGTGAGGCTTCAGGCCATGGAATGCAAATTTTTGATCTTACAAAATTAAGGAATATTTCTGCCAACCAAGCTCCCGAAACTTTTATATCAGATGCACATTATGATGGTTTTGGTAATGCGCATAACATCGTTATCAATAAGGCTCAAGGATATGCTTATGCTGTTGGTACAAATACCTATAGTGGTGGGCCTCATTTTATAGATATATCTAATCCATTAACCCCGGTAGCTGCTGGTGGATATGGGGAAGACGCTTATTCTCATGATGCACAAGTTGTTACCTATAATGGACCAGACAATGATTACACAGGAAAAGAAATTTTAATTGGTAGCAATGAAAATGAAGTTGTAATTGTTGATGTAACCGATAAAATGAACCCTACACAAATTGCAAAAACAGACTACCCTAACATTGGATATACTCACCAGGGTTGGTTTACAGAAGATCAAAACTATTTTATCCTTGGTGATGAATTAGATGAACGAAACTTTGGAGGAAATACAAGAAATATTGTTTTTGATTTTACTGATTTGGATAATCCCTCAGTTCATCTAAATTATTACGGACCCACTTCTGCAATTGACCACAACGGCTATGTAAAAGAGAATGACTATTACCTTGCCAATTACTCAGCCGGAATTAGAGTAATTGATATTGCGAATATTAACAATCAGACTATGACGGAAACTGGATATTTTGACACCTATCCTTCAAATGACAATGCTTCTTTTAATGGGGTGTGGAATGTATACCCTTATTTTGAAAGTGGTAATATTATTATAAGTGATATCAATACTGGATTTTACATTGTAAGAAAAAGTGAATAGATCTATGAAAAAACACCTGCTTTTTCTACTTTTTATAATTTTTTCTGAATGTACAGAATCAAATTTAGCATTTCATTCAGGAACGAATCCCTCTGATGGAATCCTTAAACTAGCTAAAAATTTTGGTGGTTCAAAAAATGATGTAGCAAAATCTGTTGTTTCAACATTAGATGGAGGGTTTGCTGTTCTCGGCTACACACAAAGTATAGATGGAGATGTCACAGACAAAGCAACTGAAGATTATGATTTTTGGATGCTCAAATTTGATTCTGAAGCTCAGTTAGAATGGAATAAAACCTATGGTGGCTCTGGAGATGATAGAGGAAGTAGTATTATTGAAACCTCTGATGGTGGATATGCTTTACTTGGGTATTCAGACAGCGCGGACGGTGATGTTTCATCCAATAATGGTAATAGAGACTTTTGGCTAGTAAAAATTACTGCGTCTGGGGTGTTGTCTTGGCAAAAATCTTTTGGTTATGCGGGATTAGATGAAGGAGTATCTGTCATAGAAACATCAGACAATCATTTGATGCTCTCAGGTGTCTTAGATGTTACTGCATCTGGAGGGGAAGGAAATCAAGGCAGATTATACAACAGACATGCCGGAGGAGATTATTGGTCTATTAAAATAACGCCAATAGGAGATATTGTTTGGTCACGCTTTTATGGTGGAACATTTACAGATAGTCCAACAGGAATTAAAGAAACTCTTAACAATGGTTTCATTAGTGTTGGAGGATCAGACAGTAATGATGTAGATATTTCAAATAACAAAGGATCCTATGATTTTTGGATTGTCAAGTCTAATTTAAATGGAGATATTGTTTGGGAAAAATCATTTGGGGGTTCTGAAATAGATGAGGCAAGAGATATAATTTCTGATGGAAATGGAAATCATATTGTTGTGGGAGATACTCGTAGCAATGACCAAGATGTAACTTTTAATAACGGCGCTGCAGATCTTTGGGCCATTAAGGTTTCTAATAATGGAGAGCTTTTATGGAGTACTTCTATTGGAGGATCTAATTTTGATGTTGCAAGATCTATAAGCACAACTTTTAACAATGAATTTATAATTGCGGGAAGTTCTAGAAGTTCTAATGGAGATGTTTCAAAAAACCAAGGACAAAATGATGCTTGGGTTCTAAGACTTGATAACTCTGGACAATTATTATGGGAAACAACAATTGGTGGTTCTGAAATAGATTTCTCATACGATGCTGTTCAAATTAATAATGGAACTATTGTTGCAGTGGGTGAAACGAATAGCTCAAATGGAGATATTATAGATAATAAAGGGTTTACTGACCTATTAATTGTACAAATAAATTAACTATAGTCATGAAAAAAATTATAATTATCTGTCTTTTTTTTGGTTTAAACAGCTGTAGTCAAGACAGAGATATTAGTCTGTCTCCAGTTGCTATCACCTTAAATTTTGCTCATTCTTGGGGTGAAGATGAAATATCAAGCTCGGACTTTGATGAACTAAAATTTACAAATGAAAATGAACAGACTCTAAGTATAAATAGACTTAGATATGTAATTTCAGAAATAACACTAATTCATGAGAGTGGCGAACCAACTGTACTTAATGATTATAACTTAGTTGATTTAACCAATGAAGCTGGCTTATCTTTTACAACCTCTGAATCTATTTTACCAGGAGATTATGTGTCTGCGTCTTTTAGATTTGGTTTTAGTAATAATTTAAATATTGACGGAGCATACCCTGACCTAAACTCGGCTCTTTTTAATGTTCCTGGGCTATTAGGTGGTGGATATCATTTTATGCAGCTAGATGGAATGTATATTGATAATAATAATCAAGAAGCTGCTTATAATTATCATGTTATTAATGCTTTTGATGCGTCTAACCCTAATGAAACTGTGGAGACATCTTTTTCTGTAAATATTGGAGGATTAACTATTGGTAGCAACACAAATATCAATATGAAAATGGATATTTCTGAATGGTTCAAAAACCCAAATATGTGGGATTTAGACGAATTCGATACAAATTTAATGGGAAATTATGATGCACAACTATTAATGAATCAAAACGGTTCATCTGTATTTGATTTAGTTTCCATTACTCAATAAAAATGAAAAAATATTTTCTGCTTCTACTTCTGTTTTCAATCTTATTTGTTTCTTGTTCAAACAAAGACAATACTATAGAAGAAGAATATACACCCATACCTTATTCGCTTGAGGTTCCTGAACTTTTTCAACAAAAATTAATAGCCCCTTTAATCCCAACAAATAATCCTTTAACTGAGGAAGGTATTGCCTTGGGGAAAAAGTTATTTTTTGATAAAAAACTTTCAAAAGACAACACACAATCTTGTGCTTCATGCCATAATCCTAGAAATTCATTTACGGACAGTTTAAGATTTAGTCTTGGTGTAGATGGGCTACCTGGATCACGAAATTCGATGCCTTTATTTAATCTGGCGTGGAATTTTAATGATAAATTTGCTTGGGACGGGAAAGAATTGAGCCTAGAAAGGCAAGCTTTAGAGCCTGTTAGAAACCCTATTGAAATGCATAGTTCATGGTCTAATGTAACTTTAAGGTTGCAGCAAGATCAAGAATACCCTAAGATGTTTTTAAATGCTTTTGGAACTGAAAGAATCGATTCTGCTTTAGTAACCAAAGCTATTGCTCAATTTGAAAGGACACTTATTTCTGGAAATGCTAAATTTGATCAATATCTTCTTGGAAACACTTCGCTAAGTCAACAAGAACTTAATGGTTTTACTATTTTTATGAGTGAAGACAAAGGTGATTGTTTTCATTGTCATGGGAGTGATAATAATCCTTTGTGGACAGATAATGATTTTCACAATAACGGTTTAGATACTTCATTTAATGATCTTGGGTTAGGATCAGTAACTGGAGATCCAAATGATAATGGTAAGTTTAAATCTCCTTCTTTAAGAAACCTAGTTTATACGGCTCCTTATATGCATGATGGGCGCTTTTCAACATTAGAGGAGGTTATTAATCATTATAGCGAGGGTCTTCAAAATTCAAGTACCATTGATCCGTTAATGAAAAAAGTTAGCCAAGGTGGTGTTCAATTAACACCTCTGGAAAAGGCAGATTTAAAGGCTTTTTTAATCACCTTAACAGATGATGATTTCATAAATAACCCCTCTTTTCAAAATTAAAGTAATTACCTGCCTGTTTTTATAAATCAATATATTGAAGCCAGTGCTAGTAATTTTAGACTTATGTCGTATCTTTGCATCCATAATTTAGAGTTAATCTATTTAAAAGTTATGATAAAGGTTTCGGACAATGCAAAGAAGAAGGTCGTTCAACTTATGACAGACGACGGCTTTAATGCAACAACAGACTATGTAAGAGTTGGTGTAAAAAGTGGAGGTTGTTCTGGTCTCTCCTATGACTTAAAGTTTGACAATAAACAGCAAGAAAACGATAAAATTTTTGAAGACAATGATGTTAAAATTATTGTCGACAAAAAAAGTTTCCTTTATTTAGTAGGTACCACCCTAGAGTTTTCTGGAGGTTTAAATGGAAAGGGGTTTGTTTTTAACAATCCTAATGCTAACAGAACTTGTGGATGTGGAGAAAGTTTTTCATTATAATTAAAAGTTAAAATGAGCAAGTATACTGAAGACGATTTAAGAGAAGAATTAGAAACTAAAGAATATGAATACGGTTTCTACACAGATATAGAAAGTGAAACCTTTGCCAAAGGTTTGAATGAAGATGTTGTGCGTGCAATTTCTAAAAAGAAAAATGAGCCAGAATGGATGACTGAATGGCGCTTAAAAGCATTTGAAGTTTGGTCTAAAATGGAAGAGCCTGAATGGGCTAATGTAACCTACAAAAAGCCAGAATTTCAAGAAATTGCTTACTATTCTGCACCTAAACAAAAACCAAAATTAAATAGTATTGACGAAGTAGATCCAGATTTATTGGCAACTTTCGAAAAACTAGGTATCTCCTTAGAAGAACAAAAAAGATTGGCTAATGTTGCTGTAGACATTGTCGTTGACTCTGTTTCAGTTGCTACTACTTTTAAAAAGACTCTAGGTGAAAAAGGAATTATTTTTATGCCTATTTCTGAAGCCATTCAAGAGCATCCAGAATTAGTTAGAAAACATTTAGGTACAGTTGTGCCACCTTCAGATAATTTTTATGCAGCGCTAAATTCAGCAGTATTTTCTGATGGATCATTCTGTTATATCCCAAAAGGAGTTAAATGCCCAATGGAACTCTCAACATATTTTAGAATTAACGAAGGAGGAACTGGTCAATTTGAAAGAACTCTTGTAGTTGCTGATGAAGGAAGTTTTGTAAGTTATCTAGAGGGGTGTACTGCCCCAAGCAGAGACGAAAATCAATTACATGCTGCAGTTGTTGAATTAATTGCTATGGACGATGCCGAAATCAAATACTCAACTGTACAAAATTGGTTTCCTGGCAATAGTGAAGGAAAAGGAGGTGTATATAATTTTGTAACCAAAAGAGGGCTGTGCGAAACCAATGCTAAAATATCATGGACTCAAGTAGAAACAGGATCTGCAATTACATGGAAATATCCAAGTTGTATTTTAAAAGGAAATAATTCTGTTGGAGAATTCTATTCTATTGCGGTTACAAACAATTTTCAACAAGCTGATACAGGTACTAAAATGATTCACTTGGGGAAAAACACCAAATCAACTATTATATCCAAAGGAATTTCTGCTGGAAAATCACAAAACAGCTATCGTGGATTAGTACAAATTAGTTCTAGAGCAGAAAATGCTAGAAATTTTTCTCAATGTGATAGTCTGTTAATGGGGAATAAATGTGGAGCTCACACCTTTCCTTACATAGAAGTAAAGAATAAAAGCGCTCAAGTTGAACACGAAGCTACTACTAGTAAAATTGGTGAAGATCAGCTTTTCTATTGTAATCAACGAGGTATTGATACTGAAAAAGCCATTGCTTTAATTGTTAACGGCTTTAGTAAAGAGGTATTAAATAAGCTCCCTATGGAGTTTGCTGTTGAGGCTCAAAAATTATTGGAAATTAGCTTAGAAGGTTCGGTTGGATAATCAATAAAAACAACGCTTAGGTGTAAACTTAAAAGTATATAGTAAAAGAACATGTTAAAAATAGAAAATTTACAAGCGAGTGTAGACAACAAATCAATCTTAAAAGGATTGAATTTAAATGTAAAATCTGGTGAAGTTCACGCAATCATGGGGCCAAACGGTGCTGGAAAGAGCACGCTCGCAAACATCATTGCTGGAAAAGAAGAATACGATGTTACAAACGGAACAATGGAGCTAAACGGCGAAGATATTAGTGAATTATCTCCTGAAGAAAGAGCACACAATGGTGTGTTTTTATCGTTTCAATATCCGGTTGAAATTCCTGGAGTTTCTGTAACTAATTTTATTAAAACCTCTATCAACGAAACTCGAAAAGCAAAAGGTCTAAATGATATGCCTGCAAAGGATATGCTGAAAATGATTCGCGAAAAATCTGAACTTTTAGAGATCGATCGTAAGTTTTTATCTCGTTCTTTAAATGAAGGGTTTTCTGGAGGAGAAAAAAAACGTAATGAGATTTTTCAAATGGCAATGCTAGAACCAAAGCTTGCCATATTAGATGAAACAGACTCTGGACTTGATATTGATGCTCTAAGAATTGTTGCCAATGGTGTTAACAAATTAAAATCTAAAGACAATGCTGTTATCGTAATTACTCATTATCAAAGATTACTAGATTACATAGTGCCAGACTTTGTGCATGTGTTACATGATGGTAAAATAGTTAAAACTGGTGACGCTTCCTTAGCATTAGAACTTGAAGCTAAAGGTTACGATTGGATAAAGGAAGAAATTAGCGCATAATTAAAAATATTTTTTTCAATAGCTTTTTGATAATAATTTTGGAATAATAAATAAAATGGATTTAAAAGAAAAAATAGTTTCATCATATGTTGCTTTTGAAGATGGCGTTAACATAAATTCTGATATTCATGAAATTAGAACTGAGGCTTTTCAAAACTTTGAAAAACTAGGTTTTCCATCAAAAAAATTAGAAGCCTGGAAATATACCTCATTAAACAGTATTCTAAAAGAAGACTATAGTATTTTTCCCGATAAAGAAAAAAGCATAACTCTTGCTGAGGTAAAAAAATACTTCATTCATGATATTGATACCTACAAAATTGTCTTTATAGACGGCAAATACAGTTCTTTTTTATCTGAAACAACTCATGATAATATTGATGTGTGTTTAATGTCTTCTGCATTAAGTAAGAAAAAATACAAGCTTGTTATTGAAAATTATTTTAATAAGATTGCTAAACAAGATAATTTAACTTCATTAAATACAGCATTTTCTAAAGAGGGCGCGTACATACATATCCCTAAAAATACTGAGGTAGAAAAACCTATTCAAATTATTAACTTTACAACTGGTGAGGAAAGTGCTACAATGCTACAACCAAGAAATCTAATTGTTGCAGATAAAAATGCGCATGTTCAAATTATTGAAAGACATCAAAGCTTAACAAGCAATGCCGCGTTAACAAATGTAGTCACCGAAATATTTGCAGACAGACATTCTACTGTAGATTTATATAAAATACAAAATGATAATATTGCAGCATCTTTAGTTGACAATACTTTTGTTGAACAGCAATCAAATAGTGTTGTTTCAGTTCATACTTTTTCATTTGGTGGTAACATTACAAGAAACAACTTAAACTTCTTTCAAAAAGGAGAACATATAGATTCTATTTTAAAAGGAATTACTATTATTGAAGGAAAACAACATGTAGATCATCACACCTTAGTACATCATATTGAACCAAACTGTGAAAGCCATCAAGATTATAAAGGAATTTATGATGAGCGCTCTACTGGTGTTTTCAACGGTAAGGTCATCGTAGAAAAAGAGGCTCAAAAAACCAATGCTTATCAAAAGAATAATAATATTTTGATGAATAACAAATCTACAATTAATGCAAAACCTCAATTAGAGATTTTTGCAGATGATGTGAAATGTTCTCATGGGTGTACCATTGGTCAATTAGACGAACAGGCGTTGTTTTATATGCAACAACGAGGTATTCCTAAAAAAGAAGCCAAAGCACTTTTAATGTACGCCTTCGCAAATACAGTTCTTGAAAGTGTAAAAGTTCCTGAAGTTAAGGAGAGGATTATGAAGTTAATTGCTACCAAGTTAAAGGTCAATATTGGCTTTAACATATAAAAAATAAACAAAAAACGGGCTTAAAGGCCCGTTTTTTTAAATCTTATACCCTTACTTCCAAGTAATATAGGGCTAAAACAGACAATGTTGTAACTCCTAATAAAAAATATACTCCAAGAACTTATGATCATATATATGTAAAAAAGTAAATCTTAATTATCGACACTGAAAAATAATTTAATATTTCGTTGTGTTTTGTGTTTATTGAATAGATTGTATTATTCCCTTTAAAAATTTATTTTCATTGTAATTTTTTAACCCAAAACGAACAACTACCATCTCCTGATCCGGAAGTATATATACTCGTTGCCCTTGATATCCGTCTGCATAAAACATATTGGACGGAACGTCTTTCATTTTTTTCCCGGTATTTAACCAAAAATGAGCCCCATAGCTATTATTTGAGGTGGGTGTTGGTTTTGTAATATAATCTACCCATTCAGGGGAGAAAATTTGAGTTCCATTCCAATTCCCTTTGTGTAAGTATAACAATCCAAATTTTGCCCAATCTCTTGGTGTAGCCCAAGCATATGAGGACGCTACATAATGACCTCTTACATCGGTCTCAATAATCATAGAATTCATGCCTATTTTATCTATTAATTCTCGATACCAGTAGTCTAAATATTCTTGTTGGTTTCCTAGTTTTTGTCTTAAAATTCCTGACAACAAATTTGAGGTGCCAGAAGAATAATTCCATGAAGAATTAGGTGAGTCTATTAACTGTTGTTTTTGTTGCATCTTAGTCATGTCATCCTCTAAAAACAACATTTTTGTAACGTCTGATATCTTATCATAGTTTTCATCCCAGGCTAATCCACTATTCATTTGCAACAAATTATGAAGAGTTATTTCTTTTCGGTCATCATTTTCCCATTCTAAAATTGGTGCTCTGTCCTGAACTGATAACTTTCCCTGGTGCTGCATAATTCCATAAACAGTGCTTAAAATACTTTTTGTCATAGACCATCCAAGTATTCTAGAATCTTTCGTGAAACCCATACCGTACCTCTCTGCAATTAGTTGGTTTTTATACAACACTAGAACCGCCCTTGTTTGATATGAATTTTCAAAAATTGAAGAAACTGCTAAGTCTAATTTTTCATAATTTATAGTGTTAAATAGGGTGTCTTTTTGAGATTTGTCACCAAAAGGATAGGTTAGTGAGGAATTTATAATGGAGCGTTTTGGAATTAACTCTTTCTTGTTCGCATCATATCCTTTTGTAATTAATACACTACCTAAACCGTTTCTGTAAACTGCTTTTCTTGGCAACATGCCTAGTGTAGATGCTAATGCAAAATTATTTTCACGGCTAACAGTGGTGTTTGCCAAATTTATAGGTGAAAAATTATTATCTGTAGCGTTGGTTAAGGCTACTGATCTGTTTGCAACAAAAATTGAAGAACTGGTGCTTTTTGCTGCATACCCTGAAATAATATTAAGTTTAGGGTAATTTATTATTATTATAAGTAACAATATTACCGATAAAAGCAGTAGAATCTTTTTGATTATTTTCATGGAAAAAGAGTTGGGCAATCACAAAAATAAGAATAAAATAACAGGTTTATTAAAAGATTTATCTTTGATACCCTACCTTTGTCTCTCAAAATCAATAGAATGTTTCCAATAGAAAAAATTCGAGCAGATTTTCCAATATTACAAAGGGTGGTCAATGGAAAACCTTTGATTTATTTTGACAATGCCGCAACTTCACAAACTCCAAAAATTGTGATTGACGCAATTGTTGATTACTACATGAATTACAATGCAAACATTCATAGAGGTGTTCATACGTTAAGTCAAGAAGCAACAGACAAGTATGAACAAGCTAGAGAAACACTAAAAACTCATTTTAATGCAAAATATGCTTACGAAATGATTTTTACCTCAGGAACTACGCATGGAATTAATATAATTGCTTCAGGCTTCTCTAATCTGCTTAAAAAAGGAGATGAGGTTATTGTTTCTGCTTTAGAACACCACTCGAACATTGTTCCTTGGCAAATGTTGTGTGAAAAAACAGGTGCTAAATTAAATGTTATTCCCATGAATGAGGATGGAGCTCTAATGATGAGTTCATATGATGAGTTACTTTCAGATAACACAAAATTAGTTTTTTGCAATCATATTTCAAATGCACTAGGCACCATAAACCCTATAGAGGAAATTATTGAAAAAGCACATCAAGTAGGGGCGGCTGTTTTAATTGACGGGGCGCAATCTACACCTCATATGATAGTAGACTTTCAAAAACTAGATGTAGACTTTTATGTAACCTCTGCTCATAAAATTTGCGGCCCTACTGGTGTAGGACTTTTATATGGTAAAAAGGAATGGCTAGAAAAGCTCCCTCCCTACCAAGGTGGTGGTGAAATGATTGAAACAGTTACTTTTAAAAAAACTACTTACGCGGGGTTGCCTCATAAATTTGAGGCAGGAACCCCAAATATTTGTGGGGGTATTGCTTTTGGTGTGGCCATCGATTATATGAATTCAATCGGCTTTGACGCCATTAATAAGCATGAACAAGAGCTCCTTGAATACGGAACTCAAGAGTTATTAAAAATTAATGAGCTCAAAATTTATGGCACCTCAAAGAAAACTTCTGTTATTTCTTTCAATGTAGGTACTATTCATCCATATGATATTGGGTCTATTCTTGATAAATTAGGAATAGCCGTTAGAACTGGACATCATTGTGCTCAGCCAATCATGGATTTTTATAAAATACCAGGTACCATAAGAGCTTCTTTTGCATTTTATAATACGAAAGAAGAAATCGATGTTTTTGTCAAAGGCCTAAAAAGAGCAATCTTAATGTTAAGCTAAACAGGCCTTTTCAATAAAATTACTGTTTTTATTATCTTTATAAAAATAGTCCTATGAAAAAAATAACTCTTCTAATTTTTGCAAACTGTTTCTTGTTCTTTAGTTGTTCTTCTTCAAAGCATATAGATCGTTTTCAGAAAATACAATACAAATCGATAACTCGAGGATATTCAACACAAATTCTACTACAAGGAGATACGCTAAAATATTTTCAAAATAATAATGAAACTCTTTCTTTAATTATTTCTAAAGAGGTTAAAAACTCTTTAAATAAGTTGCTTAAAAAAGTTTATCCAGAAACACTACATACACTTAAAGCTCCTTCAAATAAATTTCAATATGATGGAGCTATGCATACAACCTTAGAAATAATTTGGAATGGAAAAACTTATAAAAGTGATAGTTTTGATGATGATAACCCACCAAAAAAACTAAGCCCTTTTATAAACTTCTTGCTGAATTTAGTTCAATAAAAAAGGCAACCGTTTGGTTGCCTTTTTTATTTAAAATATCTTATTAGATTATATTAATAATCAAACGTTAATTTAAGTACAGTTCTACGACCAATTACAGGCATACTTGGGAATGCTCTATACTTCTGATCTAAAACATTAGTTGCAGATAAATCTAATTTTAGATTATCAGAAACGTTGTACCCTATATTCACATCAAATAAATTTTTCTCTTGTACTTCACCAGAGAAAAATCCTTGGTTAGAATTGAAAGAATCGTCATGTTGAAATGCGAGTGAACCTCTTACTTTATCTTTTGAATATTGAACACCTGCTCTGTATTTGAATTTAGGAGCATTTAAGTAAGAAGAAAATGGAAGACCGTCATCATTGGATTCTCCAGGAATCCATTCATTCTGACTTAACCAAGAAGTATTAAACCAAAGGGTAACATCATCATTTAAGAAATATTCCATCGCTAAATCTGCACCTATGTGACTTCTTGTAGCACCATCAAAACGACGATATCCTGCAGGAATGTGCATTAAGCCATCACCTTGAGGAACAGCTGTTGTTTCTACAGTACCAAATATTGGAAATAATGGCGATACTGCTGCTTCAAAACCAGCTCCTCCTTGAGTGAATCCACCTCCAATTTGTCCGGCAGCAGCATTAATAGTTCCTCCAATTACTGCGCCAATAGGTGCTATTGCAGGAGATCCTGGGAAAAGAGCATCTGCTGGTGCTCCTGTGGCCCATATAGCTTGTGGAATTCCTGCTGCAGTATACTGTCCTTGAACGAAACCCGTTACTGCACCTATTACTCCAGCGTCCGCGGCAAAATCAGCCGCTACTTGAGCCCCTAAGTCATCTGCAATATTTGCTCCTACCAAGTTATATGTTGGTCCAATAGCTGTAAATTGTGTAAATCCTTTTCTTTCATAAGTGTATACATCTAACGCTACAGATAATTTATTTGCAATTAGTCCTTTATATCCTATTTCAAAAGAATTTAAAGTTTCTACTGCAGATCGTCCAGTACCTGTTAGTTCATTCATTGGCTCTCCGTTAAATAAATTATATCCAACTAACTGTCCTGTTCCTCCTGAAGGTACGTACCCGTTGAAGAAATTTTGAATTACTGGTAATAAAGGATTTGTTGCTAAGCCACTAAATATTGCATCTAATACAGGTGCGGCAACGGCACCGTAAGCATATGATAAAGGAAATTGAGTCGTTCCATAAGGAAGGTCAGGTAATCCTGGCACCGATAGATCTATTGTTGGGTTATCTGGAAACACCTGAGGCGCATATTGACCCGATAACCAAACATCTGCTATTCCAGGTGCTAAAACAGACACTGGAAAATCTATATTTTGTTGTAAGGCAGAAGGACCTGTGTTTGCTTTATTAAATGACGCTCTAAACGTATGGTTTTCGTTTGCTTTGTATACTACAGCAACTCTAGGTGCAAAAGCTCCTTCATCAATAAAATTAAACTTGTCATATCTTCCTGCATAAGTAATATCTAACTTATCACTAATTTTAGAGGTACCTTGAAGGTAAGCTCCTGTAATAATGTAATCATCTCTATCTTCATTAATACCATACAGTGTATTAGCAGTCATAGATTTAGAATTTCTGTAATCAGTACCTATTGTAAAATTAGTATTTAAAAATTTTGGAACATCAAAATTGTATTGAAGCTGAGCCTCTAAAGAATTTCTTTCGGCTACTTGCCTTAAACCTGTTTGGTATAAAAATGTAGGATTTTCTTCATCTCCACCATCATTATAATTGTAATATACTTGTGCAAATAGTCCTCCTGATTGAACTCTACCTTGAACCCAGTAATCATTTCCTTGTTGATATCCAGCTCCTTGTGAATTAAAAAATACTCCACCACCATTTGCAAATCCCGCCGAAAGAAAAGCAGTCGTTTCGTCTGTAGGTCTAAATTCTAAGTGTACGTTTGCTGAATAATTTTTGTACTCTGTAGCTAATGGGTTACCATCTCCGTTATCATCTAAATCTGAAAGAGATAGAAGCTGTTCTCCAGGTTGCGTAGGATCTACTCTACCGTTTACAATCGCTGGTTGAGAAACAGTGGTTTGTAGGCTAGAAATAAATTCAGCATCTTCAACTGGGTCTAACTCAAAGTCTTTACCTCTTTGATATCTTACGTTAACTTTAAATCCAAATTTATCGTTATCGTTTTTAAAAGCATGTCGAACAGTCATCCCTGTTGTGCTTAATGTACCTCCTAGCATTTCCACTGTAGTACCTGGGTAATCTATAGGGCTTTTAGACATAAAGTGAACAACACCTGAAGTTACTCCAGGACCGTATAAGGCTGAAGCTGCACCTCTTACAACTTCTACTCTTTGAATATCTATATTAGACATTCCTGTTTGATTGCTGTAAAAAGTTCCTGCAGAAGGTGTTACTAAATAACGGTAATCTAATATTGGAAATGTAGAAGTTCCAAATACACCAGAACCGGCACGCATTTCAATATTAATTGTATTTGCAGATTGTTGTTGCATCTGAACACCAGCGATATTTGCTAAATTCATCACAGGGTCAACCGCTGCTGCTGAATTTAATATGTCTTTAGGTGTAATTATGCTTACAGAAGCTGGTGCTTCTTGCACTTTCTGTCTTCTTCTAGAAGCTGAAAACACTATTTCTTCAAGAGAGGTAGCATCTTCTTCAAGACTTACCATTACTTCTTGATTGTTTTTAGTTATTTCAACACTCATGGCTTTGTAGCCAAGCATAGAAATTTCTATTGTGAAAGGAGGAGCAGCATTGACTTTAAGAGAGAATTTACCATCAAAGTCTGTTGTTGTTCCAATTGCTTTATCAGAAACCTTAACATTAGCTCCTAAAAGCGTTTCACCTGTTTGTGCGTCTTTAACCAATCCTGTAACGGTGGTCTGTGCTAGCATTGTTGCGCTAGCAAGCATAACAAATGCAAAGAATATTGTCTTTTTTATCATGATATAAATTGTTTATTAACTAAGACGAATGTACGATATTTTTTGATTTTTGTAATATTTTTGTAATATTTTTGAGTTATTCATGAGTGATGATGTAACTTTTTGTCAAAATCTTATTTTAAATTGAATTGATTTTTTCTAACAATGTATTGTAACTTTGTCTTTTAATTATTCTTCTTTTGAAAATTATTCATTCTATTTCTAATTTTAGTTCATCTAGTAGCACCATTGTTACTATTGGTACATTTGATGGCATACATGTTGGACATCAAAAAATATTGAAAGATTTAATTGATACCGCCAAAAAAGAAGGTAAAAAATCTGTTCTTCTTACTTTTTTTCCACATCCAAGAATGGTTTTACAAAAAGACAAAGGCATTCTCTTGTTAAATACGATTAACGAGAAATCTTTTTTATTGAAAAAAATGGGGTTAGATTTTTTAATCATTCATCCATTTAGTAAGGAGTTTTCTAGATTAACGGCTCTTGATTTTGTGAGAGATGTATTGGTTAATAAATTAAATACCTCAAGACTAATTATTGGTTATGACCACCATTTTGGTAAAAATAGAGAAGGCAATATTCATCAGTTAAAAGAGTATAGTTTATTGTATGGTTTTGATGTTGAAGAAATTCCTGCCCAAGACATTGACGATGTTTCTGTAAGTTCTACCAAGATTAGAACAGCATTAAAAAACGGTGAATTAAAAACCGCAAACAAGTACCTTGGATACCGTTATTTATTAAATGGTATTGTAGTTGATGGTGAAAAACTTGGCACTAAAATTGGCTTCCCAACAGCAAATATTAACATAGAAGAATCCTACAAACTAATACCAAAAACAGGGGTTTATATAATTACTGCAATTATTGACGGCTCCTCACATAATGGAATGATGAATATTGGGTTTAACCCAACTGTTAAAGGGAAAAAGCAAACAATTGAGGCTCATTTATTTGATTTTCGCGAAAACTTATATGGTAAAAAAATAACCATTGAATTACTTTATTTTCTTAGAAATGAGCAAAAATTTCTTTCTATTTATGAATTAATCGATCAATTAAAAATAGACAAGGAGAATGCTATTTCCTTTCTAGCAAACAATCCATCATAACTCATTGTAATATTGACTCACTTACTATATCTTTGAACACTTATAATAATTCAAATCATGTTACAGGTTCAGTTTATCAAAGACAATCAAAAAAAAGTTTTAGATGGATTGGCAAAAAGAAATTTTGCTAATGCCAACACTATTATTGATGCTGTTCTTAAAGCAGACGAAAAAAGAAGAAAAACTCAAGTATTGCTAGACAATACGCTGGCAGAACTAAATACACTTTCAAAAGAGATTGGTCTATTGTTTAAATCTGGTCAAACACAAAAAGCAACCATTGTTAAAGAAAAAACAAGTCTTCTTAAAGAACAATCAAAAACTTTAACTGATCAATTAAATACGCTTTCAAAAGAGCTAACAGATTTATTGTACCAACTACCAAACGTACCTCATGCTAGTGTTGCATCTGGAAAATCTGAGGAAGATAATGAGGAAATTTTTAAAGAAGGTGCTATACCAGACCTTCACAAAGGTTCACTACCTCATTGGGAGCTAGTAAAGAAGTATGATATTGTAGATTTTGAATTAGGAACTAAGATCACAGGTGCTGGTTTTCCAGTTTATAAAGGAAAGGGAGCTAAGCTTCAAAGAGCTTTAATTAACTATTTTCTAGATAAAAACACAGAAGCAGGCTATAAAGAGTTTCAGGTGCCACATCTAATAAATGAATCTTCTGGAATAGGAACTGGTCAGTTGCCCGATAAAGAAGGTCAAATGTATCATGTTGGAATTGATGATTTGTACTTAATTCCTACGGGAGAAGTACCTATTACTAATATGTTCCGTGGTAATATTGTTAATGAGAGTGATTTACCAATATTATCTACTGGATATACCCCTTGCTTTAGACGTGAAGCCGGAAGTTACGGTTCTCATGTTAGAGGGTTAAATAGGTTACATCAATTTGACAAGGTAGAGATTGTTAGGATAGAACACCCTGATAATTCTTACAAGGCCCTAGACGGAATGGTAGAACATATTAAAGGAATACTTAGAGAATTAAAATTACCATATCGAATATTGCGTTTATGTGGAGGGGATACCGGTTTTACAGCTGCTTTAACTTTTGATTTTGAAGTGTTTTCTACAGCACAAGACAGGTGGTTAGAAATTAGTTCCGCTTCAAATTTTGAAACTTTTCAAGCAAACAGACTAAAACTTCGTTTTAAGAACAAAGAGGGGAAAAATCAATTAGCTCACACTTTGAATGGGAGTTCACTTGCTTTGCCGAGGGTCTTGGCAGGAATTCTTGAGAATTATCAAACAGAAGAGGGCATTCAAATACCTGAGGTTTTAATACCTTACACTGGATTCTCTGTCATTAATTAGCAATTACAGCCATCATTAATCTCTTGTATTTATTCATTTCTAAAAGGGCCTTAAAATAATTACTTATTTGACCAGACCTCATGAACTCTATTGAGTTTGTTTTTGCTGTTTCGTATTTTTTATTTAAATCTTTCATTGTTGTTTTTAATTTAGCGGGGTTAATATTATTATTTTAAAAAATTATTTCAACAAGTATGCCAAAATTTTAGAATGGCCTTCGGAAATAGCAAATATTTAATGAAGTTTAACATTTGAGTTGATTATCTTTGAAAGAGATGAAGAACATTCTACTCATAATAGCGCTATTTTCTTTTAGTTTTATCTCCAGCCAAAACAACCTTAATTTGGCAGAGAATTATTTTCGTGAAGGAGAGTACGAAAAAGCAACTCAGCTATATGAATCACTAGAAAAAAATAATCCTTATAATACCAGGTACCTAAAACGTTTAATTACTTGTTACCAAGAGACAAATAATTATGAAAAAGCATCAGAGCTTCTTCAAAAAAAGCTGCTCAAAAATCCCTCTCAACAATACTTAAGAATAGAAATTGGATATAATTTTGATCAGCAGAAAAAACCTGCATTAGCAAAAGAAGAATATGATTTTGCTATTAAGGCAATTGAGGCAAGCCCCAATTTAGGGGGTATTATGGGAAGAATGTTCCAGCAAAATAATCTCTTAGATTATGCCTTAAAAGCATACTCAAAAGCATTGAGCTTTAATAAAGATGCTAGTTTTGAGTACCAAATAGCTCAAATTTATGGTGAAAAAGGAGCGTATCAAAAAATGTTTGATTCTTGTATGGAGCTATTAGATAAAGATGAAAATTATATCGGTGGAATTCAACGTTATATAAGCAGATATATTAGTAATAATGCAAATGACACAATCAATATTTCTTTAAAAAAATCGATTTTAAAAAAATCGATTAGCAATCCAAAAAATATTTGGAATGAATTGTTAAGCTGGCTTTTTACTAAGCAAAAACAATATGGCAGAGCTTTCATTCAAGAAAAAGGACTTTTTAATAGAGGTCTAGAAAATGTTGAAACAATTTTTAGGTTAGGTAAAATAGCCTTTAATAACCAAGACTATGAAACTGCAAGAAATTGTTATTTATTCTTGTTGGATAACACAATTTTTATTGAGGAAAAACTCACTGCTGAATTATATCTTTTAAAAATTTCAGTAAAAAATGCTGACAAAAATAACCTTGTTTTGTTTGAAGAAAAACTGAAAGAGTATGGGGTTAATGGAAACACATTAGATATTCAATTAGAATTTGCAGACTATTTAACTTTTGAAAACAATACTCCCCAAAAAGCAATAAGCGTGTTAGAAAAAGCGCTAAGTTTTTCTTCCTCTAAGTTTAAAAAAGCAAGAATAAAATTAAAATTAGGAGAAGTGCTTGTTTTTGTAGGAAAATTTAATGAAGCTCTCATTTATTTTTCTCAAGTACAAACCAAACTTAAAAACCACCCTTTATCTCAAGAGGCTCGATTTAAAGTAGCACAAACCTCCTATTTTAAAGGAGATTTTAAATGGGCAAAATCTCAATTAAAAATTTTAAAAAACGCTACAACTCAACTTACTGCAAATGATGCGGTTGATTTATTCTTACTAATTTTAGACAATGAGTCTAAAGATTCTATTCCTTCAGGACTAGAAGACTTTTCAAAAGCAGAATTGCTGGCTTATCAAAATAAAAATGCTTCGGCTATTTCGCTGTATGATAAGCTCTTAAAACAGTATCAAGGGCAATCTATAGAGGACGAAGCTTTGTTTAATCAGGCAAAACTTTTGGTTGCAGAACAACAATACGAAATGGCAGTCACAAATCTGTTAAAAATAATTTCTATTGATCCTGAAGGAATTTTAACAGACAACTCCTATTATTTATTAGGTGAAATTTATAAAAACAACATAAAAGACTTTGAAAAAGCTTCTGAGTACTATCAAAAAATTATCTTTGAAAAACCGTCAAGTATCTATTTAGTTGATGCAAGACAAAAATATAGAGAAATAAGAGGGGACAACATCGAATAAAAGCTCTCTCATAATCCTTTTCATCTGAAAACAACCTATGTATATTTATAACGTTACAATGAATATAGACGAAAGCATTCACAAAGAATGGTTTTTGTGGATTCATAAACACATAGAAGATGTATTGGCATCAGGCTCCTTTGTTTCTGCAAAACTAACACAGGTTTTGGTAGAAGAGGAGATGGGGGGGGTTACCTATTCTGTTCAATACACTGCAAACAGCAAAGAAGATTTAAATGACTATTATACCAATACTGCCCCTAAATTAAGAAATGAAAGTATGAAGAAATTTGCAGACAAAATGATCTCCTTTAGAACAGAATTAAAAGTTGTCAAAGAATTTTACCCACCTAGCTCACATAATTAAATATGAAATTAAAGATACCCTCTTCTAAGCGATTAGTTATTTATACAGGAGTCACGCTTCTTATCTCAGGAGGATTTACAGGGTATTTGTATTGGGGGCTAGAGCCACAAGAATCAATTGGAGGTTTACTTTGTGGAACAGGACTTAGTATATTGTTGTTTTATATTATTAGTAAATAAACAAATGACAGTTAAAGCAAAAAAACATCTAGGACAACACTTCTTAAATGATGAAGACACTGCAAAAAATATTGCAAATTCTTTGTCGGGGGTTGGATATGATACTGTTCTAGAAATTGGTCCAGGAATGGGTGTTTTAACAAAGTATTTATTAGAAA
>JABAZK010000086.1 GCA_018608485.1 Flavobacteriaceae bacterium
TTCCTACAACAGCTTTTCCGTCGTACTCTCCGTGAATTTCATCAATAATAGGCCCTACCATTCTACAAGGTCCACACCAAGCAGCCCAAAAATCTACTAATACTGGCTTATCTGACTTTAATACTACTTCTTCAAAATTTGCATCTGTAATTTCTAATGCCATGGTTTTATATTTTTAAAATTTTATTATAACAAAAATAGTCAAATAATTCTCTTTACTAGGATCTTAAAATTACTTTTTGCTATGAGTCTATTGAAGAAGTTTATTTATCAATTTAAAATACTTCAGAAGCAACTTGATAAATATTTGATGATTTTCCCATTGAGTAATAATGAAGGATGGGAACACCATATTTTAACAACTCTTTACTTTGATCAATACACCACTCTACTCCAACTTGTCTTACGGCATCATTATCTTTACATTTTACAACCTCCATGATTAAATCATCTGGTAAATCTACACTGAAGCGATGTGGTATTAAATTTAATTGCCTTTTGGTTGAGATTGGTTTTAATCCTGGAATAATTGGAACATTAATACCGGCTAGTCTGCATTTGTCTACAAACTCAAAAAACTTTTTATTATCGTAAAACATCTGAGTAACTATGTACGAAGCACCGTTATTAATTTTTTTCTTTAAAAAATGAATGTCTGAATCTATACTTGGTGCCTCTAAATGTTTCTCAGGATATCCCGCAACTCCAATACAAAAATTGGTGTTAGTGGTGTTTAACAAACCATCATCTAAATATTTTCCATGATTCATATCATTGATCTGAGTCACAAGCTCACTGGCATATCTGTGCCCCTTTTTTTCTGGTTTAAAATACGTTTCACTTTTTACAGCGTCACCTCTTAATGCCATTACATTGTCTATACCTAAAAAACCAAGATCTATAAGAAAATTTTCTGTATCTTCTTTGGTAAAACCTCCGCATAAAATATGTGGAATGGCATCCACAGAATATTTGTTCTGTATGGCTGCACAAATACCGACAGTTCCTGGTCTTTTTTTAACAACTTGTTTTTTTAAAAGACCATTCTCCATCTCTATGTAAACATATTCTTCTCTGTGGTAAGTAACATCAATAAATGGGGGATTAAACTCCATTAAAGGGTCTATACTGGTAAATATAGATTGGATATCCTGACCTTTTAATGGTGGTAGAATTTCGAAAGAAAATTGTGTTTTATCTTTGGCGTTATTTATATGATCTAATACGTTCATAAATTTAGTTTTTTAGAATAGGATTTAACCATTTTGTAGCTTCTACTTCCGTGATATTTTTTCTATTTGCATAATCTGTAAGTTGATCTTTTGTGATCTTTCCCAAACCAAAATACCCTGCTTCTTGATTTGCAAAATAATAACCACTAACACTTGCTGCTGGCCACATAGCTAGACTTTCCGTTAGTTTAACTCCAATTTTCTCTTCTACTTTAAGTAATTCCCATATGGTTTCTTTTTCTAAATGATCTGGACATGCTGGATACCCCGGTGCTGGACGAATTCCTTTATAATTTTCTTCAATCAATTCTTCATTTGTTAAATTTTCGTTTGATGAATACCCCCAATGACTTGTTCTTACCTTAAAGTGTAAATATTCTGCAAAAGCCTCCGCTAAACGATCTGCTAATGCTTGTGCCATAATTGCATTGTAATCATCTTCTTGTTTTTTATAAATTTCAGTTAATTCATAAGCACCAAAAATTGTTGTACAAAATGCACCCATATAATCCTGTTTTCCAGAATCTAATGGAGCAATAAAATCTGCTAAAGCAAAACTTGATTTTCCTTCTCGCTTTTTCAATTGTTGTCTTAAAGTTCTAAATGTGACAACTTCTTTCCCTTTTTTTGAGATTAAAATATCATCATGATTTACTGAGTTTGCCTCAAATAATCCAAAAATTGCTTTTGGTTTTAGAGATTGTTTACTAATAATTTCTTTCAACATTTTTTTTGCATCATCGAACAAGATTGTAGCTTGTTCTCCTACAACCTCATCAGTTAGAATATTTGGAAACTTACCATGTAAATCCCAACTTCTAAAAAATGGACTCCAATCTATATATGGGACTATTTCTTTTAAACTGAGTTGTTCTAAAGTTTGAATACCCAGTTCTTTTGGCTTTGAAATAGTACTCTCTTGCCAATCAATCTTAAACTTTTTTTCTCGAGCATCCTTCAAAGAAATGTATGCCTTAGTCTTGCCTCGTTTTAAAAACTTCTTGCGAAAATTTTCATAATCCTCTTTTTGTTTAGCTATATATTCTACTTTAGAATTTTCATTAAGTAAATCACCGACCACTGTTACTGCTCTTGAGGCATCATTAACATGAACTACAGCATTATTATATTGTGTGTCTATTTTAACTGCGGTGTGTGCTCTTGATGTAGTTGCTCCTCCAATTAATAATGGTATTTCAAAGTTCTGACGTTCCATTTCTTTTGCGAGGTAAACCATTTCATCTAATGATGGGGTAATCAACCCACTCAAACCAATTGCATCAACATCTTCTCTTTTAGCAGCTTCAATAATTTTTTCTGGAGGAACCATTACTCCTAAATCAATTATTTTATAGTTATTACATCCAAGAACTACAGATACTATGTTTTTACCAATATCATGAACATCTCCTTTTACAGTTGCCATTAATATTTTTCCTAATGCTTTTTGTTCCTCTCCTTTTTCTGCTTGGATGAATGGATTCAAATGCGATACTGCTTTTTTCATCACACGTGCAGATTTAACTACTTGAGGGAGAAACATTTTTCCAGTTCCAAATAAATCTCCAACAACATTCATACCTGTCATCAAATGTCCTTCAATAACATGCAATGGTCTTTCTACGCTTAGCCTCGCTTCTTCTGCATCTTCTATTATATAAGCATCTATTCCTTTAACTAAGCTATGAGTAATTCTCTTCTGTAATGGAAGATTTCGCCATTCTAATGCTTTTTCATCATTTTCTTTTTTGACTCCTTTTACAGTTTCAGCAAAATCTAATAATCGTTCTGTAGCATCATCTCTTCTGTCTAAAATTACATCTTCAATATATTCTAATAAGTCTTTAGGAATATCATCGTAAATTTCTAACATAGTGGGGTTTACAATCCCTATGTTCATTCCTGCCTGTATTGCATAATAGAGAAAAACAGAATGCATGGCTTCACGAACTGTATTATTCCCTCTAAATGAAAAGGAAACATTACTAACTCCTCCACTGACACTTGCATGAGGTAAATTTTGTCGAACCCAACGTGTTGCTTCTATAAAATCTATTGCATTTTGCCTATGTTCCTCCATTCCTGTTGCAACTGGAAAAATATTTAAATCGAAGATGATATCTTCAGGTGTAAAACCAACTTTATTAACCAGAACTTTGTACGATCTTTCTGCTATTTCAATTCTTCGCTGGTAGTTATCTGCTTGACCCTCTTCATCAAATGCCATAATAATAACAGCAGCTCCATAACGTTTTATTTGTGTAGCTTCCCAAATAAATTTTTCTTCTCCTTCTTTCAATGAAATTGAGTTAACCACACATTTACCTTGAACAACTTGCAACCCTGCTTCGATGATTTCCCATTTTGAGCTGTCAATCATCAATGGAATTCTACAAATATCTGGTTCAGCAGCAATAAGGTTAAGGAAACGAACCATGGCTTCTTTTCCATCTATCAGACCATCATCCATATTGATATCTAGAATTTGTGCACCTCCATCTACTTGATGTCTAGCAATGGCTAATGCTTCATCAAATTTCTCTTCTTTAATAAGCCGCAGGAATTTCCGTGAACCAGCAACATTGGTTCTTTCTCCAACGTTAATAAAATTACTTTCAGGAGTAATAATTAGTGGTTCTAGACCTGAAAGTCTCATGTATCTTTCAGAATTTTTGGTCATTATACAACTATCTTTATTTGTCTTGGTTGATATTTCTTAGCTAGCTCTGCTATTGCAGTAATATGATTTGGAGTTGTTCCGCAACAGCCTCCAATAATATTGATAAGATCTTTCTTTAAGTATTCTTCAATTTGTGAAGCCATTTCCTCTGGAGTTTCATCATATTCTCCAAAAGCATTTGGTAACCCCGCATTGGGATGTGCAGATATTGCAAAGACAGTTTTTGATGCAATAGCTTCTAGATGTGGTTGTAATAAATTGGCTCCTAAAGCACAATTAAAACCAACACTTAACAAAGGAATATGTGATATTGAAATTAAAAATGCTTCTGCTGTTTGTCCAGATAAAGTTCTTCCCGAAGCATCAGTAATAGTTCCTGAAACCATCACAGGAACATCAATTAATCTCTCTGATTTTACTTCTTCAATTGCAAATAATGCTGCTTTTGCATTTAATGTATCAAAAACTGTTTCTACTAATAGAAGATCTACTCCACCATCCAATAGAGCTTCAGTTTGTTCTTTGTATGCAATTCGTAATTCGTCAAAAGTGACTGCTCTGTAGCCAGGATCGTTTACATCTGGTGACATACTAGCTGTTCTATTTGTGGGGCCTATAGATCCAGCAACAAATCTTGGCTTATAAGGCTCTTTTCGAGTTACTTCTTGCGCAACTTCCTTAGCAATTTTTGCAGATTGATAATTTAGCTCATAAACCAAATTTTCCATTTTATAATCGGCCATGGCTATCCTTGTTCCAGAAAAAGTATTGGTTTCAACAATATCTGCACCAGCATAAAAATACTTTCTATGAACTTCTTTTACTGCTTCTGGCTGTGTAATAGACAACAAATCATTATTTCCTTTTAAAGGAGATGTATAATCTTTAAATCGATCTCCACGAAAATCTTCTTCGCTAAACTTATATTGTTGAAGCATCGTTCCCATAGCTCCATCTAGAACTAAAATTCGCTTTTGTATTTCTTTATAAATATTACTCATCTCCAAAGGCCTGTGTTAAATCATAAATAATATCGTCGCTGTTTTCCAAACCAACTGAAACTCTAATCAATCCTTCAGTTATTCCTACTTTCAATAAATCTTCTATAGATAGCTTGCTGTGAGTTGAGGAAGCTGGATGAGTAACTATAGTTCTTGTATCTCCAAGATTGGCAGACAATGAACACATTTTAAGATTATTCAAAAATTTTTGGGCATATTTTATCCCTCCTTTAACTTCAAAAACTAAAATATTACCCCCTAACTTCATTTGCTTTTTAGCAATCTCATAGTTTGGATGTGATTTTAAAAAAGGGTATTTAACAAAGTTTACTTTTTCATTATTCTCTAAAGAATGGGCTAGATTTAACGCATTTTCACAATGTTTTTCTACCCGAACAGACAAGGTTTCTAAACTTTTTGACAATATCCAAGCATTGAATGGTGACATCGCTGGGCCAGTGTTTCTTGAAAATAAATAAATCTCTCTGATTAATTCTTTTTTCCCTACTGTTACACCCCCTAAAACTCGTCCTTGCCCATCTATTAACTTAGTTGCTGAGTGTACCACTAAATCTGCCCCATATTGTATTGGATTTTGCAAATAAGGTGTCGCAAAACAGTTGTCAACTATAAACAATAGATTATATTTCTTTGCAATTGATCCTATTATTTCCAAGTCTAACACATCAACTCCTGGATTTGTTGGAGTTTCAACATATAATATCTTGGTGTGATCAGTTATTAAAGATTCAATTAAATTAGTTTCATCTGCATTGAAATAACTCGTAGAAATATTCCATTTTGGCAGGTATTTAGTAAATAAACTATGGGTAGATCCAAATACAGAACGACAAGAAATTATATGATCTCCTGAAGATAATAAAGCAGCAAATGTTGAAAAAATTGCTGACATCCCTGTCGCAAAAGCGTAACCTGCCTCTGCACCCTCTAGGGAAACAATTTTATTGACAAACTCAGCTGTATTTGGATTTGAAAAACGACTATATAAATTCCGTTCTTTTTCTTCTGCAAAAGAACTTCTCATATCTTCTGCGTCTTCAAATACAAAACTTGATGTCAGATACAAGGGTGTTGAATGCTCTTGAAATTGTGACCGATCTGTTTGCAGCCGAATTGCTTTTGTTTCAAAATTCATATACTATTTTTCTTAACGATTTTATACTACTTAAAAATTGGCCTTAAAATCTTATCTAATTGATCGAATTCTATTAAAAAAGCATCGTGCCCATGAATAGATTTTATTTCATTATAAAATACTTCAACAGATGTTTTTGATAATTCCTTATAGGTTTCTTTATTTTCCGCCGCTAAAAAGAATAAGTCAGAATCTATGGCTACAATATGAATATGTGCCCTTATTTTACTTAAATTTTCTAAGTAATTTTCAGAATTAGTTGCTTCAATTGTTCGTAACAAATGATTCATCATTTTGTATGCACTTAACTGAAATCTTTTCTGTAGTTTTTTCCCATGATGAAATAACCAACTTTCTATATTAAAAATCTTCAATTCTTCATGGATAGATCTATTGAATTTAGCTTTATAAGATGCTGGTGTTCTGTAACACATCATGGCATGCATTCTAGCATCATGAACAGGATTTTTAGAATTTAATAAAAATTGTTCTTGAATAGAACAGTTAGCAATTAGCCAATCTGTAGATTTCCAATCTGCAGCTATCGGAATAATGTGTTGAGCAATATCTGGATTTAATACGGCCATTTCCCAGGCAATACCTCCTCCCAAAGAACCTCCAATAATACTATGCAATTGTAAAATACCAAGCTTCCTTAAGCCTATTAAAAATAAGTTTGCAATATCTTTTGCAACAAAATCTTGATAATTTTCTATCAATAATCCATCATAACCATTTCCAGGAATGTTAAATGAAATAATAGTAAATTTATTGGTGTCTATGGTTTTATTTTTTCCAATCACTTGGTTCCACCACCCATACTCACCTGCCACTAAACTATTAGCAGTTAACGCATGATTTACCAAAACTACTGGAGCGGTTCCCAGTTCTAAACCAAACAATTGATAACTTAATTGAAGGGTAGAGATGTGAAAACCACTCTGAGTAGTAAAATCTTTAACGTGTATATATGACAGTTCTTGATTCAAATTTTTAAACTAAAACTTCTTTAGGAATTTTAGAAAATGCTTCTTTTAAATCAAGTTTGAGATCGTCAATATTTTCTAATCCAACAGATAGTCTTATCAAATCACTTGAAACACCTGCTGCAAGTTGTTGCTCTTCAGTTAATTGTTGATGAGTAGTACTAGCTGGGTGAATTATTAAAGATTTTGTATCACCTATATTAGCTAAAAGAGAAAATATTTTAGCATTGTCTACAATAGTTTTTGCAGCTTCATAGCCCCCTTTAGTTCCAAAAGTAACCAGTCCACTTTGTCCTTTTGGCAAGTATTTATCAGCTAACTCCTTATAGGTACTCGACTCTAAACCTGGATAATTTACCCAAGCAACTTCCTCCTGTGCTTCTAACCAAGTGGCTAATGCTAATGCATTTTTTGAATGTTGTTTAATCCTAAGTTCTAAGGTTTCTAAACCTTGAAGAATTTGAAAAGCATTTGTTGGGCTCAAGGCTCCACCAAAGTCTCTTAACCCCTCTAGAATAAGCTTAAAAGTAAACGATGCTGCACCCAAAACATCATGATAGACTAAACCGTGATATCCTGCAGATGGCTCTGTAAATTCAGGAAACTTTCCACTAGACCAATCAAAAGTACCCGCATCTATAATAGCTCCTCCAAGAGATGTACCATGACCTCCAATATACTTTGTAAGCGAATGAATTACAATGTTTGCTCCATGCTTAATAGGATTTAACAATGCTGGTGTTGCCACTGTATTATCAACAATAAATGGGACTCTGGCTTCTTTAGCATGTTCAGAAATAGCTTCTAAGTCTAAAACATCTAATTTTGGATTTCCAAGAGATTCTACAAAGAATGCTCTCGTGTTTTCTTGGGTGGCATCGACAAAGCTGTCTGGATCAGAGGCATCTACAAAAGTTGTTGTAATACCTAATCTAGGTAAAGTTACATTTAATAAATTGAAGGTTCCACCATATAAACTACTTGAAGCTACGATATGGTCACCAGATTTTAGTAAAGTTAATAAACCTGTAGCAATTGCTGCAGAACCTGAAGCAAAAACAACAGCTCCTGTACCTCCCTCTAATGTAGCCAAACGTTCCTGTAAAATTTGGTTGGTTGGATTGTTTAAACGGGTATAAATAAACCCTAATTCTTTTAATGAAAAAAGATTAGCTGCATGCTCAGAATTGTTAAAAACATACGATGATGTTTGATAAATAGGAACGGCTCTAGTTCCTGAGGTTTGTGTTACGTCATGCCCTGCATGTAATGCGTTTGTTGAAAATTTTTGTGTACTCATTTTTCTAGTTTGAATGATTAAATAATTTA
>JABAZK010000158.1 GCA_018608485.1 Flavobacteriaceae bacterium
ATTATTTTCTTGGAATTTTTATCTTTAGTTGAAGAGTCTTTCCCACAGGCTGTAACTATCCCAATACTTTCTGGTTTTTCAAAATCTTCCTGACTAATATTTAAAGAAGTATCTGCATAAACTTTTTTCATGAATAAAGCCCAAGTAGGCAAAGACATAGTAGCTCCTTGACCTTCTGCTATATTTTCAAAATGAACAGCTCTATCTTCACCACCTGTCCAAACACCTGTTGCTAAATTTGGCACAACACCCATAAACCAACCATCTGTATGGTTTTGAGTTGTTCCTGTTTTACCCGCTATTGGGTTGGTAAATTCGTAAGGGAACCCAGTAATAATATCTTTATAGTAGTGTTCCGAAGTTCGTAGCCTTACTCCAGAGCCAGCTGTAGTTACCCCCTTTAATAATTCTAATACAACATAGGCTGATTCTTCACTTAATACCTCATTGGTTTTTGGAGTAAAATCTGCTAAGACAGTTCCATTTTTATCTTCAATTCGTAGTAGCATATTGGGCTCTACACGCATTCCTTTATTGGCAAATGTGGCGTATGCTCCAGTCATTTCCATGAGTGATAATTCTACAGAGCCTAGAGCAATTGAAGGTGATTTAGGGATTCTACTTTCTATTCCTGCAGATTTAGCTAAACGTACAACATTTAATGGCGTAACCATATCTATTAACCTTGCAGATATCACATTGATTGATTTTGCTAAAGCGGACTTAAGAGTTATTTCTCCCCCATACTTTTCTCCAGAATTCTTAGGAGTCCAAGCTTCAGGAATTCCAAATCTTCCTTTAGGTATTGTATAAGGTGTATTTGGAAACTTTTCACATGGAGACAAACGTAATTGATTAATAGCTGTAGCATATACAAATGGCTTAAATGTAGAGCCTACTTGTCTTTTACCTTGGTCAACGTGATCATATTTAAAATATTTATGGTTGATTCCTCCAACCCACGCTTTAATATGACCAGTCTGTGGCTCTATAGACAATAAACCTGATCTCAAAATGGTTTTGTAATATTTAATAGAATCATTTGGAGACATGATGGTATCTATCTCTCTTTGATCATTCCATGAGAAAACTCTCATATCTGTTGATACATTAAAAGCTGAATCTATTTGCTGATCTGAATATCCGTTTTTTTTCATCCCTCTAAAACGATCAGATCTTTTTCTTGCTCTTTTATAGATGGCATCAACTTGTTCTTCCTCTAAATCATAAAATGGAGCTGTTTCATTTTTTTGTTGCTCTTTAAAAAAGTACTTCTGAAGATTTGATATATGTTCTTGAACAGCCTCTTGAGCGTATTGTTGCATTCTAGAATCTAATGTTACAAAAATCTTTAGCCCGTCTCTATTTATATTGTATAATTCTCCGTTGGGTTTCGGGTTGTTTTTTGTCCATTTTTTAAGGTAGCCTCTCAGGTACTCTCTAAAATATGTTGCCAACCCGTCATTATGACTTTCTGGGGTAAAGTTTATTTTAAGTGGTAACTGTTGTAATGAATCCTTTTCTTTTTGAGTAATAAATTCATTTTTTGCCATCTGTGCAAAAACAACATTTCGTCTTACAAGCGATTTCCCTTTTGAAATTTCTCTATTGGGATTAAACTGTCTTGGATTTTTTAGCATAGCAACCAAAATAGCTGATTCTTGAATATCTAAGTTTTTAGGTTCTTTACCAAAATATATTCTTGAAGCTGAACGTATCCCTATGGCGTTAAAAAGAAATCCTTGCGTATTCAAATACATGGCAACTATTTCATTTTTAGTGTATTGTCGTTCTAATTTAGTTGCAACTATCCACTCCTTTACTTTTTGAGTTAATCTTTTTAATGTACTACTTGATCCTCCTTTGTTAAATAGGTTTTTTGCCAACTGTTGAGTGATAGTACTGGCACCACCTCCTTTACCAAGTTTTACAATAGCCCTTGCCAATCCTCTGAAATCAATTCCTGAATGTTCATAAAATCGCTCATCTTCAGTGGCAATTAATGCGTTTACTAAGTTCTCTGGTAAATCACTAAATCCAACAGGAGTTCTATTTTTAAATGCATATTTACCCAATGTTACTCCATCTGATGAAATAACTTCTGTTGCTAGATTTTTTTCTGGATTTTCTAATTCTTCAAATGTTGGCAGTTCTCCGAAAATACCCCAGGAAGCAAATAAAAACACCAATAAAATAGAAGTAAAACCACCTAATACGATTATCCAAAATCGTTTGATATATTTTTTAAAATTTGTTTCTTTCTTTTTTGCCATGCTAGTTTACTTTTTCAATTCTAAAGCCAACATCAGAGATTCCATGTAGTTCTTTGATTCCATCAATGCTTCCATTTTTTCTCATGGCTTGAGAAATTGATACATTATAATTTCCTGAAAATGGAAAAATAATATTTTCTTTAAAAGAGAGTTTATTGTGCTTAATGTCAGATATCCCTTCGCCTAATAATCTTCCGTTCTTATCAGCCATTTCATATTGTAGCGTATCTACAATTTTCTTGCCATTGGGAAAGTTAATACTTGAAATTATATACAAATTACTGAATTGGTATTGATTGCTATTTCTAATATTAATAAACAGATTATTTTTTGATATGGTATCTGTAATTTCAAATTTAAAGTTAATTGAATGATCTTGAGACCAACTGTTGTTAGTAATAGATTTATACTCATCAAAAACTCTATTGGAATCACAGGATATAAATAACACCCCCAACACAAGAATTAATCTTATTTTACTATTGATTTGTATTGGCATTTGGATTTGGTTTTCTTCTTCTCGTATTCTGAGTATTAGCCTGGCTATTGTTATTTCTTTTTTGGTTGTTTGATTTAGTGCTTTTTTTTGACTTGTGCCCTTTTTGGTTATTTTGGGATTGATTGGACACTGCTCCAGATGAAACTTTTTTTCTTTTTTTATTTCTATTCCTTCTCCTATTCTTCTTTGGTGTATCAAATCTTGTAAGGCTGTCTTGGCCAACTACATTTTCAAAATCTACGGCAACCACTTCCTCTATATCAGATTCATAATCTTCTAGCGGAATTGAAACTTCATTTTTATTATTTAAATCTATAATCTCTTGAACTTGTTCTAAACTTAATTTATACCATTTAGATCTATTTTCTTTATAGGTATACCATAGTAATTTTTTAAAGATGTCCATTTTAACAAATTCGGCGTCTCCACTCTCTGTTTTTAAAATTTTCTCTTGCTTTGGAAAAGCATTTAAAGCATCCAAATAACTATCTAACTCAAAATTTAAACAACACTTTAATTTTCCGCATTGACCAGCTAATTTTAATGGATTTAAAGATAATTGCTGATAACGAGCAGCAGATGTTGTTACCTTTCTAAAATCTGTGAGCCAAGTAGAACAACATAATTCCCTACCACAAGAACCCACTCCTCCCAAACGAGCAGCCTCTTGTCTAGCTCCTACTTGCTTCATTTCTACTCTAATTGAAAAGGCTCCAGCTAGATCTTTAATTAATTGCCTAAAATCTACTCTAGCCTCTGCAGTATAGTAAAACGTTGCCTTGTTTCCATCTCCTTGAAATTCAACATCTGATAATTTCATTTTCAAGCCCAATCTTCCTAATATTTCTCTACCTCTTTTTTGGGTTTCTAGCTCACGATTTCTTGCTTTCTCCCATATTTCAATATCTCTTTGCGAGGCTTTTCTGTAGATTTTTTTTATCTCTTCACTATCAATAGATATTTTTCTTTTCTTCATTTGTACTTTCACTAGTTCTCCTCCTAACGAGACAACACCAATGTCATGTCCTGGAGACCCCTCAACAGCTACAACATCTCCCATGGAGATTGATAGTTTTTCTGTATTCTTAAAAAAGTGCTTACGCCCATTTTTAAAACGTACTTCATAAATATTAAACGGAGTTTCATTTCCTGGCAAAGTCATATTTGACAACCAATCAAAAACAGATAACTTTTCGCAACCTCCTGAAGTGCAGGCTCCGTTGCTTTTACAACCTCTTGGTTTGCCATCTTCTCCAGTACCACAACTTCCACATGCCATAAAGTAATATATATTTTTAAAAGCCTAGACTTCTTATTGTTTTTACTAATTTTAAGCTAAATAAATTTCACTTAACTTTTTTATCATGATTACACCTAAACTAAAAAGTTGTTAATTGTAATGCTTGAATATTTTATTTAACGAGTAAATATACGGAAACTATCACAATGATTTTATTGCAAAAAGTATAAAAAAACCACCTGAATTCTTTCAAGGCAAAAGAAATTTTCTAGTTTTTAAACAAGAGCTTTTCTGATCGTCCTTTTTTAAATATTTTGTTGCTAGCATGGCTCCCTTTTCGTAGTTTTTTTTGTTCTTCGTATGGCAATTGAATAATCTCTTGACATTCTGCTGAACAAGTTGTTTCCATCTTTTCTGAACAATCTTTACACTGAATAAACAATAGATGACAGGCTTCATTAGCACAATTAACGTGAACATCACACGGTGAGCCACATTGATGACAATTAGCAACAACATGATCTGAAATTTTTTCTGCTCTTCGGTGATCAAATACAAAATTTTTTCCTAAAAATTTATTTTCTAAATGCTCAGATTTTACTTGTCTGGTATACTCAATAATGCCTCCCTCTAATTGAAAAACATTTTTAAATCCCTTGTGTTTATAATATGCTGAAGCTTTTTCACAACGAATACCACCAGTACAATACATCAATAAGTTTTTATTTTCTTTATTCTCTTTTAAATCTTCTTCAATAATGTCTAATGAATCTCTGAAGGTGTCTACATCTGGAGTAATTGCTCCATCAAAATGGCCAATTTCACTTTCATAATGATTCCTCATATCTACACAAATAGTATTAGGATCCTCCAACATTTGGTTAAATTCCTTAGCATTTAAATGAATGCCTTTATTTGTTACATCAAAAGTGTCATCATTTAGGCCATCAGCAACAATCTTGTTTCTAACTTTTATTTTTAATTTTAAAAACGATTTATTGTGCTGTTCAATAGCTACGTTTAATCGAATATTATTCAAAAAAGAAATGGAATCTAATTGTTTTTTTAATTCCAAAAAATTCTCAGAAGGAACAGATATTTGAGCATTGATACCTTCATAGGAAACATAGGTTCTACCCAACACATCCAAAGTCTGCCATTCTAAAAATAATTTATCTCTAAATAATTGTGGATTTTCTATCTTATGGTATTGATAGAATGAAATTGTGATGCGGTCTTTTCCAGCCTCATCTATTAATGCAGCGCGTTCTTTAGCGCTTAACTTATTGTACAGTTGCATGCTATACCAAATTAGTTAAACAATCTATTTTTGTCTATTACAGACTCTTACCTGCAAAACTACCACAATTTTTAATAGTACGTTGAAAATTCAACATTTCCTTTGTATTTGAAAAATTTTTAAATTTTATCTATTTCTTACCACTATTAATTGAAGTCTTCAGGACATTTTTTAGCATCTTTGTATTTTCATTATTAAAAATCAGTGAATTGGGTCTCGAAATAATTCCAATCACGAAAAAAATTAAACTAATATACTATGAAAATCGCTTTAGTAGGTGCTACCGGAATGGTAGGAAATGTAATGCTTCAAGTTTTAGCAGAGAGAAACTTTGATATGACTGAATTAATACCTGTAGCATCCGAAAGATCCGTTGGAAAACATATTTCATTCAAAAATAAAGAGTACACTATTATTAGTTTACAAGATGCCGTAAATGAACAACCAGATATTGCATTATTTTCTGCTGGTGGTGATACTTCTCTAGAATGGGCTCCTAAATTTGCAGCTGTTGGAACTACAGTTATCGATAATTCTTCTGCTTGGAGGATGGATCCAGAAAAAAAACTAGTTGTACCGGAAATTAATGGTGATGTTTTATCTAATAACGATAAGATTATTGCCAACCCAAATTGCTCTACCATTCAATTAGTAATGGCACTAGCTCCTTTGCACCAAGAGTATACAATGAAGCGTGTTGTTATTTCAACATACCAATCTGTTTCTGGAACTGGAGTAAAAGCAGTGCAACAATTAGAAAATGAGGAAGCAGGAATTGAAGGCGAAATGGTATATCCTCATCCCATCGGAAGAAATGCATTACCACATTGTGATGTTTTTCTTGAAAATGGCTACACAAAAGAGGAAATGAAATTAGTAAAAGAACCTAAGAAAATCCTAGGAGATGATAGATTTTCTATAACAGCAACAGCCGTCAGAATTCCAACAGCAGGAGGGCATTCAGAAGCTGTAAATGTTCAATTTGAACATGATTTTGAGATTGAAAAAGTTCGAAAATTATTACGTGAGTCTCCTGGAGTCATCGTTCAGGATAATGTGAAAGAAAACATCTATCCTATGCCAATTACAGCTCATCAAAAAGATGAAGTTTTTGTGGGAAGAATTCGAAGAGACGAATCTCAAGAAAACTCCTTAAATTTGTGGATCGTTTCTGACAACCTTAGAAAAGGAGCAGCTACAAATGCTGTGCAAATAGCAGAATATTTAGTAGAAAAAAAAATTGTATAAATTCATGAGCACATTTCATAAATTATCTATTAAAAATTACATTCAAGAAACCGCTAATGCGGTTTCTCTTGTATTTGATATTCCTGAAAATTTAAAAACTAATTTTTCTTTTAAAGCAGGCCAATATCTTACACTAAAAACCATGATTAATGGAAATGAAATACGTAGAGCCTATTCAATTTGCTCTACTCCTCATAGTGGAGATTTAAAAGTAGCTGTAAAAACTGTTGAAAATGGCATTTTTTCTACTCATGCAACCTCAAAATTGAAAGTTGGTGATATTTTAGAAGTTCACGAACCTGAGGGGAAGTTTATTTTAGAACCTTCTAAGAGTAACAACTACATTGGCATAGCTGCTGGTAGTGGTATTACTCCTGTTTTGTCTATGATTAAAACTGTATTAGAAAAGGAGCCTTCATCATCTTTTACACTATTATACGGAAATAAATCATCTGAAGAGACTATGTTTAAATCTGAATTAGATGAACTATCTGGATCTTATGGTGGCCGATTTAATTTACATTATATATTCAGTAGACAAAAAGAAGAGGGGTCTTTATTTGGTCGAATTGATAAAGGGCATACAAATTATTATATCAAAAATATCTATAAAAATTGGTCATTTAAAACTGCTTTTTTATGTGGCCCAGAAGAGATGATTAATACCGTTTCTAATACATTAATAGAGAATGGATACAAAGAATCTCAGATACTATTTGAACTGTTTACAGCTACAGTTAATGAAGAAAGTGTCTCTGAGATTAAAGACGGTTTTTCTGAAGTAAGCGTATTGCTTGATGATGAAGAAATTTGTTTCACCATGAATCAAACAGACGACATTTTAGCAGCAGCATTAAGAAATAATATAGACGCCCCGTATTCATGTCAGGGTGGGGTTTGCTCAAGTTGTTTGGGTAAAGTTACAGAAGGAAATGCTGTTATGGTTAAAAACAGTATCCTAACAGATCAAGAGGTAAATGAAGGGTTTATATTAACCTGCCAAGCGCACCCCACAACTCCAAAAATTTCGATTGACTATGATGATGTTTAAAAAAAAGTATCTTTAACAAATGGATATTTATCATGTAAAAAATGCAATATTATTTGGGTTCTTTCTTTCGTTTATGATTGGCCCCGTGTTTTTCATGTTAATTCAAACAAGTATTTTAAAAGGAGCTAGGGCAGCGATCGCATTTAATTTAGGTGTTATTTTAGGAGATGTAGCATTTATTGTAATTGCCTATTTTGGAAGTAGACATTTACTAGAAAGAATTAAAGATGACCCTCGGCTATTTTTCATTGGAGGTTTAATTTTAATTGTCTACGGAACAATAACCTATTTAGACAAGTCTGAAAAAAAAGAACTTCAAGCATCTTTGAATTTATCTAATAACATCAACTATTTCAAGCTCATTTTAAAAGGATTTTTTCTAAACTTTATCAATATTGGAGTTCTGGCACTATGGCTAGGTTTAATAGTAGTTATTGGACCGGCACTAGATATGAATCCCTCATCAATTTTTTATTATTTTACAATAATCATTACTAGTTATTTTATAACTGACCTCGGAAAAATTATTTTAGCTAAACAATTGAAAAATAAAATGACTCCTTTGGTAGTTTATCGAATAAAAAGAATAATGGGAGTATTACTAATTGTATTTGGAGTTGGACTTATGATGAAGGGCTTTCTTCCAAAAGATAACAAGATTAACACACTGTTAGAACAGGTAGATAAAAAATAATATTCTCTTACTTCTTATTGTCCGATGGATAAATGTCTGCCATCAATTTAGACGGGTCTATTTCTACTGATTTAA
>JABAZK010000180.1 GCA_018608485.1 Flavobacteriaceae bacterium
TTTTCCTTTGAATGCGCTGCAGATAACTGAACACGAATTCTAGCTTTATCTTTAGGAACTACTGGATAAAAGAATCCAATAACATAGATACCTTCATCAAGTAGTTTATTAGCCATTATCTGAGACAATTTTGCATCATACAGCATTACTGGAACTATTGCTGCATCTGCACCAACTAAATCAAACCCAGCAGCATCCATTTTTTTTCTAAAATAAGTTGTATTCCATTCTAGTTTATCTCTCAACGAGGTGTCATTTGATATAATATCAAACACTTTTAAAGATGCTCCTACTATTGCCGGAGCTAATGAATTTGAAAATAAATAAGGTCTAGATCGTTGTCTTAATATCTCTATAATTTCTTTTTTCCCTGTTGTGTAGCCACCCATTGCACCACCCAAAGCTTTCCCTAAAGTTCCGGTGATAATATCTATTCTACCTAAAACATTTTTAAGCTCTAAAGTTCCTCTACCTGTTGCTCCTATAAAACCAGCAGCATGGCATTCATCAATCATTACAAGTGCATCATATTTGTCTGCTAGATCACAAATCTTATCTAATTTGGCAACAATACCGTCCATAGAAAATACACCATCTGTAACAATAATTTTAAATCTATGTTTATTCTTTGAAGCCTCAATTAATTGTGTTTCTAGAGCATTCATATTATTATTATCATACCGATATCTTGATGCTTTACATAAACGAACACCATCTATAATGGAGGCATGATTTAAACTGTCGGAAATAATAGCGTCTTCTTTTGAAAGGATTGGTTCAAATACACCACCGTTAGCATCAAAGGCTGCTGCATATAAAATAGTGTCTTCTGTTTGATAAAATTCAGCAATTTTTGATTCTAATTTTTTATGGATGTCTTGAGTACCACAAATAAAACGAACTGAAGACACTCCAAAGCCGTGGGTATCCATTGTGTCTTTTGCAGCTTGAATAACTTCTGGATGGTTGGACAAGCCTAAGTAATTATTTGCGCAAAAATTAATTACTTCTTCTCCTGTAGAAATTTTAATGACGGCATCTTGTGATGATGTAATAATTCGTTCGGTTTTGTACAACCCTGCTTCTTTTATTTCTTCAATTTCGTTTTGCAAATGTTTTTTTATTGAACCGTACATAATTGATGTAAAATTTTAATTTGTTTTGTGATGTAAAAATACTTTAAAATTCTTCTACAGAAATTGTTTTGTTAATATAAACAAGAACCTTTTTAGCAACTAAATAATTTAGTGATGCTAACACACTTGCGTAATTTTCTAATTGATAATGATGCTCTTTTTTAGAAATGCCTGTTTTATAATCTATGATGGTTACCCAATTGTTATTGTCAAAAACTAACCTGTCTGGGATTACTGTATTGGCTTTAAATAAAATTTCTCTCTCATTGTAAATAACAACATCTTTAGAGTAATACCCTTTAAGTTTTGTGTGGCTAACAATTTTAAGAATTCTTTCCTGCAATTGCTCTTTTTCTTCTAACCCAATTTCTCCTTGTTGAAAATACCTTTCTGTTACTTTATGAACATCATCTTTAGTAATTACTTCAGACAGAATTTTATGAATAAGATTTCCATAATTCTTAGCCTCACCTCTTTTTGTACCCCAAAATGTTGATGAATTGGCCAACATGGTAATCTTGTGATCTTTCCAAGGAGTACTTATAAATTTTTGTTGTGTTTTACTAGCAAGCTCTATTTCTAGTTTTGTTTTCAAATTATCATGATCTCCGAAACTGTATTCATTTTTTTCTTGATGCCACAAATGATGTTTTTTCAAGTACGAAATAAAAATTCCCGAAAAGTACTTAGGGTCTTCCTCTTCTTTTTTGTTTAACTTTTTCTCTGTAATGATGTATAGTTGTTCAACAGCTCTTGTTAGAGCAACATACAAAAGGTTAAAACTATCTAATTCTAACTCAGACTTTCTAATATTGTAAATTTCTTCCCCTTTAACACCTGTATACCTAATTTCCTTGTTTAATGGAACCATTATATTTGAAAAATCGTCAATAGTATTTTCTAACCAAACTTTTGGTTTAATGTCTTGATATATATACAATTCACAAGGGAAAATTACTACTGGAAACTCTAACCCTTTAGCTTTGTGAATAGTCATAATCTTAACTGCGTCAGGATTTTCTGAGGAAACTATACTTAACGATTCTTTTTTGAGATCCCAGAAATTTAGAAAATCTTGAATGTTTGACTCTTTTTGTTGCTGTATTAAAATTTCATCAAGAAAAAACTGAACATAGGCGTCTGTTGAATCTTGAAGATGAAATGCTCTAATAATTTGTTCTACTTTTTCATAAAATGGAGATTCATGAAACAAAATTAAATTTAAAGAACAATTGTATTCTTTCAACAAGTCTAGAACCTCTGTTTGCTCTAGATCGATGAATTTTCTAAAAAAAGAATGTTTATCTAATGTGATCATTAGATGTTTGTGTAAAAAATATAATAATTCAAGTAAACATTCTTTGTCGTTTGATTGAACTGAATACCTTAAAAAATTAACAATAAATTTTACTTTTTTACTATTACTCAATAACAATGTTTCTGAAGAAACAATATCTATGTTGTTTTCAGATAAATAATTTGCAACAGTAACCCCTTCACTTCGCTTTCTCACCAAAACACATACAGATCCTAGATTGCATTTACTATCTAAATTTGTAATTATTTGGTGTACTTTTTTTGCATATTTAAGCTGATCCTCTTCTTTATTATCCATTTTCTCTAAAAAAGAAATAGAAACATACCCTCCTTTTGATTCATTTTCTTCTTGGTGTGATTTATTTAAAAAAAGATCAGCATACGACGAATTTTGCAAAAACTGTGATGAATGTTTAAAAAAGGAATTATTAAACTTAATTAGTTCGCTAAAACTCCTGTAGTTAGTAGATAGTTCTTGAACTTTTTTTTCTATTGTAAAAGGATTTTGGGAAATTGCACCTTGAGATCCTAGCTTTAAGAATTGTGATGCTTTTCCTCCTCGCCATCTATAGATTGCTTGTTTGGCATCTCCAACTAACAACAAACTCGTTTTTTCTTGAGACAAGGAATTATCTATTAATGGAATCAAATTTTTCCATTGTAAGACAGAAGTATCTTGCATCTCATCAATAAAATAATGCATGAAACTTTGACCAATTCTTTCATAAATAAATGGTGCGGGTTGGTCTTGTATATTATCCGAAATTAACTGATTAAATTCTGCATTTAAACGAATATTATTATCCTCTTTAATTGTATTCAATTCTTTATTTATATGATTTAAAACAGCCAAAGGAATGATACTTTGTAGAATTAATTTTGTTTGAATTAATTTTTGATACAATAACTCTGAGTCTGAATACAATTTTAAAAGTGCTGGTAAAATTTTCTCTGCAGTTAATAATGTGTTTTTTGGTTTAGTCTTAGATAATAGTTCATTTTCATCGATTCTTTTTTTTAGGACACTCTGATCAAAAAACTTTGTACGGTCTGTTTTATTAACCAGTGATAAAAAATGATTTGGTAGCATTGACCTATTAAAAACAGTAAACTCTAAATGCTCATTTGAAATAATTTGCAGTGCCTGCTCACCTATAGATTTCATCCTCGCAAGAAGATCTTTACGATGTTTAGCTAATTTAATTTGCAATGATTTAAAATCATGTAAGGTTTTATCACTTAATTTCCTAAAATGAAAAACATCCTCTTCTTTTAATAAAATCTTTGAAAACTCCAATAAGTCTAATGAAATATCCCATGATTTATCATCATCAGATTTATCTATTGAATACTCAACTAGCAATTTTGTTAATTCATTAGTAACTCCAACTTTAGAAATTAAAACCTCCACTGCTTTATCAAGCAACTCTTGAGCATTCATTTCTACTTCAAAATTCTGACTAAGCCCCAAATCAAAAGAGAAACTTTTTATTATTTTAAATGTAAAACTATCTATAGTTGTTATGTGAAAAGCTCCATAATTTTCTAAAATTAATTGTAAAACAACAGTACTTTTCTTCTTAATTGTATGTGGCTCTAATCCTGTTTCTTTTTGAATAAGAATAAAAAGAGGAGGTTGTTTAGCCTCAGAAAAATCCTTTAAACTATTTAATATTCGTTGCTTCATTTCTGAAGCTGCCTTGTTAGTAAATGTTATAGCCAGGATCTTTTGAAAAATAAAGATATCATCACTAATTAGTACTATTTTAAGATATTCCTTAACTAATGTAAATGTCTTACCACTCCCTGCCGAAGCGTTATAAATTTTAAAAGTAGATTCTGGCTGCAAAAAAATTTTATTGCAAAATACAAAAAGCCAAACAGAATCTGTTTGGCTTTCATTAATATAATTTTTTGATTTTAACCCAATCCAACATCCAAAGACATCATAACAATAAACCCACCAATAAAACCTAGTGTAGCAATATCTGTATAGTTGTCTCTTTGTGTTTCAGGAATAACCTCCTCCACAACAACAAAAATCATCGCCCCAGCTGCAAATGCTAGTGCATAAGGCAAAATAGGAGTAAAAAAAGAAACTGCAACAGCACCAATTACCGCTGCAACTGGTTCAACCACTGCTGATAATTGTCCGTACCAAAAACTTTTAAATCTACTGATTCCTTGTCTTCTTAAAGGCATCGCTACAGCAAATCCTTCCGGAAAGTTTTGAATACCTATACCTATTGCTAAGGAGATGGCAGCAATAATCATTTCTGTTTGCTCTACTCCTACAAGGGTTGACGCTGCTCCAAATAAAACCCCTACGGCTAAACCCTCAGGTATGTTGTGTAGAGTTATTGCTAACACTAGTAATGTTGTTTTATGCCAGCCTGTTTTTACCCCCTCTGCTTCAGATTCTTTAAAATTAATGTGTAGGTGCGGTAAAACTTTATCCATAGCATACAAGGCCAAAGCTCCCAGGGCAAAACCAATAACTGATGGGAAAACTTTTTGAAAACCCTCTCCTGGACTATTTTCTATTGCCGGTGCTAGTAAGCTCCAAAAACTTGCAGCCACCATTACACCTCCAGTAAAACCTAGCATTCCATCTAAAACAGCTCTATTCATTTTCTTAAAAAAGAAAACAAACCCAGCACCAAATGCCGTTAAACCCCATGTAAATAAAGAGGCGTATAAAGCTGATAAAATAGGATGCTCTTTTCCGAATTCTACTAATTGATCAAATGTGCTCATTAGGATTGAATATATATATTGTTAGCAATTTTCTGTGAGATCGACATCTCTTTATTATTAATAAGAATTGTAACAGAACCATCAAAAGACTCTTTAGAAACAACGCGAATCTTTTGACCTAAAGAGATTTGGTAACGATCTAAGTATTTTAAAAATTCAGAGGAAGAATCATTCACGCCTACACAAACTCCTAATTGATTTTCTTTTAAAGTTGATAATAATTTCTTTTCTATCTTTTGAAATTTTCCTTCTTTGTCTGGAATTGGATCTCCATGAGGATCCATTTTTGGAAATTCTAAAAATGTATCCAATTCGTTTATTAGTTTTGTAGATTTAATATGTTCTAATTGTTCTGCAACATCATGAACTTCGTCCCAAGAGAAATTTAGTTTTTCTACCAAAAAAACTTCCCAAAGGCGATGTTTTCTAATTACTCCTAAAGCAATTTTTCTTCCTAAATCTGTTAAAGAAACTCCTTGATATTTTATGTAAGTCAGAACTTCCTTATCAGCCAATTTCTTAATCATATCTGTAACTGAGGAAGCTTTTGTCTCTAATTTTTTAGCAATAGCATTGGTACTAATTCCTTTTCCAGAAACTGTTTGTAAATGAAATATCGCTTTTAAATAATTCTCTTCAGAAAGTGTAAACATCATGATAAAATTAACTTCACAAATATATACTTTTTTATTTTCTTAAAAATATTTTTAGTCTTGACTAAAAATTTATTTATATTTGTCAAAATTTTACCTTATATCAAGAATGAAAATCTATCTAAAAATATTTTTATTAATCTTTTCTATTACATGTAATTCTCAAAACAATAGTCTAGCTGGTAAAATCTCAGATGGGTTAGAAAACCTATCCTACGTAAATATTTATATCCAGAATACCAAATTAGGTACTTCATCAAATGAGGACGGGTATTATCAAATTAAAAATATTCCTTCCGGAACTTATAAAATAGTTGTTAGCAGTTTGGGCTACAAGACTAAAACAACTGAAATCACTTTCAATAAAAATGAAAATGAAAAAATAATTCAAAACTTTTCTTTAGTTTCAGACAATTCATTAGATGAAATTGTAGTATCAGGAAATTTAAGACCAGTATCTAAATCTGCCAGCTCTGTCCCTGTAGATGTTTACAGTAAAAGTTTTTTTAAAAAAAATCCAACTCCTTCTATTTTTGAATCTCTGCAAAATGTTAATGGAGTTAGACCTCAATTAAATTGTAATGTTTGCAACACTGGGGATATTCACATCAATGGACTAGAAGGGCCTTACACTTTTGTATTAATTGATGGGATGCCAATAGTAAGTGGCCTTTCTACCGTTTACGGCTTAACGGGAATACCACAAGCATTAATTCAACGAGTTGAAGTAGTAAAAGGACCCGCATCTACTTTATATGGATCTGAAGCTGTTGGAGGAATTATAAATATTATTACTAAAAAACCATCTAACTCTCCAATGCTTTTTGTTGATAGTTTTTCAAGTTCTTGGGAGGAAATTAATACTGACATCGGTTTTAAATACAATGCATCAAAAAAAATACAAGGATTACTAGGGATCAATTATTTTAACTATCAAAATATCATTGACAATAACAACGATAACTTTACAGATTTAACTCTTCAAAATAGAATTTCAATATTCAATAAATTAAATATTGAACGACGAAATAATAAATTATTTACAATTGCTTTTCGTTATGTTTATGAAGATAGATGGGGTGGAGAAACTAACTGGAACAAAAGTTTTAGAGGAACAGATTTAGTTTATGGTGAAAGTATTTACACGAGTAGATGGGAAACTTTTGGAACCTACGAGCTCCCCACTACTGAAAATATTCGCCTCCAATTTAGTGCTAATGGTCATCGTCAAGATTCATTTTACGGAACAGACTCTTATAAGGCAGACCAACTAATTGCATTTGGACAACTCATTTACAATAAAAAAATTAAAAAGGAACATGATCTGTTATTTGGTATTGCCTACAGATACACAACATATGATGATAATACCTTTGCTACTTCTGAGAGTGATGGAGAAACTAATAAGCCTTCTGTTATTCATTTACCAGGAGTTTTTCTTCAAGATGAAATTAGTTTAACCAATCAACATAAATTATTAATCGGAGCTCGCTATGACTACAATAGCCTTCACGGGACTATTTTTTCTCCGAGAGTTAATTACAAATGGAATTCAAAAAACAATAAAAATATCCTACGATTTAGTATTGGAAATGGTTTTAGAGTTGCTAATATTTTTACAGAAGATCATGCAGCTCTTTCAGGAGCAAGAGAGGTTGTGTTTGAAGGAGAACTTTCTCCAGAGAAATCCTGGAATGCAAATGTAAATTTTGTAAAAAAAATATCTATTAATAATACGCTCATTTCGCTTGATGCAAGTGGTTTTTACACTCACTTTAATAACAGAATTTTACCTGATTATGAAACAGATCCTAATAAAATTATTTATACCAATCTAAAAGGTTTTTCGGTCTCTAAAGGGCTATCACTAAATTCAGATATTTCTTTTCCTTTAGGATTAACAATGAATATTGGTGCTACCCTAATGGATGTTTCCATTAATGAAAATAACATCAAAAAAAGGCAATTATTAACAGAGAGTTTTAGTGGAGTTTGGAGTATTTCATACAATCTTAAAAAGAGTAGAATTAAAATTGACTACACAGGAAATTTGTACGGCCCTATGAAACTTCCATTACTAAGCGAATTGGATCCAAGAAAAGGAGAGTCTCCTTGGTTTAGTATTCAAAACATACAAATAACAAAAAATATTGGTACAAGTTGGGAAATGTATGGAGGGATTAAAAATATTTTAAATTTTACCCCGG
>JABAZK010000172.1 GCA_018608485.1 Flavobacteriaceae bacterium
GACAATTATTAAAAGGTTCAAAAGCTTTTGGGTGTTCTAATTACAATAATTCTTGCGACTTTTTAATGCCTTTCCAATTTTTAGGTAAAAAGATTTCAGAAAATCAACTACTTAGGTTGTTAGATAAAAAATCTACCACCAATTTAAAAGGATTTAAAACTGAAACTGGAAAAGTTGAAGGAATAATTCGTTTAGATGAAGCATTTAAATACAAGTTGGAACCTAAGAAAATTACAACACCATCAACCTCAACCATATCTTGTCCAAAATGTAAAAAAGGAACTGTACTAAGAGGTAAAAATGCATACGGTTGTTCTCATTACAAAGAAGGATGTAATTTTGTTTTTACTTTTGAAAAAGTTAAAGAAATTGCCAATGGTAAACCACTTACAAAAGAACTTGTTTTGAAAATTATATCAAGTTAATCTATCATTGTTTTTAAATATAGTTTTTCAACTTTAGCTCTGGCCCAAGGTGTCGTTCTCAAAAACTTTAAACTAGATTTATAAGTAGGATTGTTCTTGAAAGCATTTATATTTAAAATATCACCCAATTCTTCCCATCCATACTCTAAATATAATTCCTCTAACATAGTGGCTAATTTTATTCCATGAAGAGGGTTGTTTGGTTGTTCTTTACTCATTAGTATTCAAATTATAAGTGATCAAGGTTAAGCAATGTAACATACTAGATTCAAACTACTAAAAGCTATTTTATCATAAGACAAAACTATTCATTTTTAATTAACTTAGCAGTGTATACAATACACATTAATTATGAAGAGATGTATCTCCTTACTATTGATTTTTACAACTTTAAGTTCTGGTTTAGCACAACAAACTAACTTTTCTAAACAAGATACATTAAGAGGCAGTATTACTCCCGAGAGAGTTTGGTGGGATTTACTTCACTATAATTTAGATTTTAAAGTATCTCCTTCCTCAAAAAGTATTGAAGGTAGTAATCTCATTCGCTATGAAGTTTTAAGTCAAAATCAGCTCATGCAAATTGATTTACAACCACCCATGGAAATTACATCTGTATTAGAAAATAACAAAGAATTAAACTATAACCGAGAGGGCAATGTTTATTATGTTCAGTTAAAAAAAAATCAACAAATTGGAGCAATAAATGAAATTACAATTCATTTTAAAGGTGCTCCAAAAATTAGCAATAATCCTCCATGGGATGATGGTTTTACTTGGGGAAAAGACAACAATGGAACTGATTTTATAGCTACTTCCTGTCAAGGAGGTGGCTCCAGTATTTGGTGGCCATCTAAAGACCACATGTATGATGAACCAGACCAAGGTATTGAGTTAAGTATCACTGCTCCAAAACATCTAATAAGTGTTTCAAATGGTAGACACATTCAAACAAAAGAAAACTCCAATAAAACCAACACTTCTACCTGGAAGGTTATTAACCCGATTAATAATTATGGAGTCAATATAAATATTGGTGATTATGTTCATTTTACAGAAGAATATAAAGGAAAAAAAGGAGTGTTAGATTGTGATTATTATGTTGTATCCTACAATCTAGAAAAGGCAAAAAAACAATTTAAAGAAGTATCTAGAACCTTAGAAGCATTTGAGCACTGGTTTGGACCCTACCCTTTTTATGAGGATAGTTATAAATTGGTAGAAGTACCGTATTTAGGAATGGAACATCAAAGTTCTGTTACCTATGGTAACGGGTATAAAAATGGCTACAAAGGAATTGATTTAAGTGGAACAGGTTGGGGTTTAAAATTTGACTTTATTATCGTTCATGAAAGTGGTCATGAATGGTTTGCAAATAACATTACCAATATAGACATAGCAGATATGTGGATCCATGAGAGTTTTACTGCCTATTCAGAAAATTTATTCTTAGACTATCATTTTGGAACAGAAGCTAGTAACGCATATGTAACTGGTACACGTAAAAATATTCAAAATGATAAACCGATTATTGGAAATTACAATGTAAACAATAGTGGCTCTAGTGACATGTATTACAAAGGTGCTAATATGTTGCATACATTACGTCAAATTATAGACAATGACAAAAAATGGCGTTCAATATTAGTAGGACTAAATAAAGATTTTTATCACCAAACTGTGACAACACTTCAGATAGAAAACTACATAGACAAGTATTTTGAAATAGATTTAAAACCCTTTTTTAATCAATATTTAAGAACTATAAAGATCCCTACTTTAGACTATAAACTAGAAAATAATAACTTACTATACAAATGGTCTAATGTGGTAGATGGCTTTTCAATTCCTATAAAAGTATTTATTAATTCTTCCTCGCAATGGATAAGACCGACTAGCCGTTGGAAAAAGCTTTTATCAGATAAAAAAATCAACAGTTTTTCAGTAGATAACAACTTTTATATTGAAAGAGAAAACAAGTCAGATTAAATCTTTTTAATTTAATATTAATTGATAATTTTACAGCCACAAAATTATACATTAATGAAAAATACAGCACTAACAAAAATTCACGAATCTTTAGGGGCAAAAATGGTTCCGTTTGCAGGATATAATATGCCTGTTCAATATGAAGGAGTAACAGCAGAGCATTTAACTGTTAGAAGTGCTGTTGGTGTTTTTGATGTAAGTCATATGGGTGAGTTTTTAGTTGAGGGAACAGAAGCGCTAACTTTACTTCAAAAAGTGACCTCAAATGATGTATCAAAATTAGCAATTGGTGATGCTCAGTATTCTTGTTTCCCGAATGATATAGGTGGAATAGTTGATGACTTAATTTGCTACAGAATAAAAGAACAAACATACCTTCTTGTTGTTAATGCGTCTAACATAGAAAAAGATTGGAACTGGATTCAAAAATACAACGAAGGCATTGGTGCAGCATTAAAAAATATTTCTGATGATTATTCTTTATTAGCTATTCAAGGACCTAAAGCCATAGAAGCTATGCAGTCTTTAACCTCTGTTAATTTATCTGAAATTCCGTTTTATAAATTTAAAATAGGTGATTTTGCAGGTATTGAACATGTTATTATTTCAGCAACAGGCTACACAGGTTCTGGTGGTTTTGAAATTTATGTTAAAAATGACCAAGTAGAACAATTGTGGGAACAAGTATTTGTGTCTGGTGCTTCTTATGGCATTAAACCAATTGGCCTAGCTGCTAGAGACACACTTCGATTAGAAATGGGGTATTGTTTATATGGAAATGATATTAATGACACTACATCTCCTTTAGAAGCAGGATTAGGATGGATTACCAAATTTACCAAAGATTTTGTAAACTCAGATCATTTAAAAGCTCAAAAAGAGACTGGTATTACTAAAAAATTAGTTGCCTTTGAACTTACTGAAAGAGGTATCCCAAGGCATGACTATGCTATTGTAGATGTTGAAGGAAAACAAATTGGTGTGGTTACTTCGGGTACTATGAGTCCCTCTTTAAGGAAGGGGATTGGAATGGGATATGTACCTAAAGAAATTTCAAGACCAGGAACTAAAATTTTTATTCAAGTCCGAAAAAAACAAATCCCTGCAACTATTATAAAATTACCTTTCTATAAAGGATAGATATAAAAAAGCCTATTACAAATTGCAATAGGCTTTTTATTATAGTATGGATCTTAATTAGAAATCAAAACTAAATACTTTAGCTACACATTAAATCTAAAGTGCATCACATCTCCGTCTTGCACAACATATTCTTTTCCTTCTACTCTCATTTTTCCAGCTTCTTTTACCTTAGCTTCTGTTCCAAAAGTTACATAATCTTCATAACTGATGGTTTCTGCTCTAATAAAACCCTTTTCAAAATCAGTATGGATAACTCCGGCTGCTTGTGGTCCGGTAGCTCCAATTTGAATTGTCCAAGCTCTTACCTCCTTTACACCTGCAGTAAAATAAGTTTGAAGGTTTAATAACTTATAAGCAGAACGAATTAAACGAGAAACACCTGCTTCTTCTAGTCCTATATCTTCTAAGAATAACTGACGTTCATCGTAATCCTCTAATTCTGTAATATCTGCTTCTGTTCCTACTGCTAAAACAATAACTTCCGCATCTTCATTTTTTACCGCCTCTTTTACTTGGTCTACATACCCATTTCCGGTTACTGCAGAATTTTCATCAACATTACAAACATATAAAACAGGTTTTGACGTAATAAACTGTAATGGAGCAATAAATTCATGCTCTTTTTCAGAAAAATCAATAGCTCTTACAGAAATTCCTTGTAATAAAGTTTCTTCAATTTTTAACAAAACAACTAATTCTGCCTGAGCTTCTTTATTTCCTGTTTTTGCAGTTCTTTTAACACGCTCTAGACGTTTCTGAACAGTTTCTAAATCTTTTAGTTGTAACTCAATATCGATTGTTTCTTTATCTCTTACTGGATCAATTGAACTATCTACATGTATAATGTTATCATTATCAAAACATCTCAATACATGTAATAGAGCATCAGTTTCACGAATATTGGCTAAAAATTGATTTCCCAATCCCTCACCTTTACTAGCTCCTTTAACCAACCCTGCAATATCTACAATTTCTACAGTAGCAGGAATCACTTTTTCTGGATTTACTAATTCCTCTAATTTTTCCAAGCGAGTATCTGGAACATTAACTACACCAATATTTGGTTCTATGGTACAAAATGGAAAATTAGCACTTTGTGCTTTCGCATTGGACAAACAATTAAATAAAGTTGATTTTCCAACGTTTGGTAATCCTACAATTCCAGCTTTCATAAATCTTATAATTTCGGTTGCAAATATAATTGTTTTATCACAAAAAAAATCCCGAAAAATCGGGATTAGATATGATCTATTTTTTTGGTTTAATCTTGGTGCATAAATTTTTGTTTACCCAACAATTCTTCCTCTGTCTCAACATTATCTTCATCTGGTACGCAACAATCTACAGGGCATACTGCAGCACATTGTGGCTCTTCATGAAAACCAACACATTCAGTACACTTATCTGCTACTATATAATAAATTTCATCAGAAATTGGCTCCTGTTCTTCATCAGAATTTATTGCATTCCCATTAGGAAGAATTACATCTCCAGTTAAGTCTGTTCCATCTGAAAACTTCCAATCATCTGCTCCTTCATAAATAGCTGTGTTAGGGCATTCGGGCTCACAAGCACCACAATTTATACATTCGTCTGTAATGATAATAGCCATTTTTATTCTCTTTAGTTTGTGTAACTTTGCAATGCAAAAATAACCTCTAAAAAGGTAGGAACCAAAAATAATGAGTAGTATTCAAAGTAGAATAAATGCTTTTGTAGCATTAGGTAATTTTTTAAGTCAATTCTCATCAAAAAAAATTGAAAAGTCATCAACAGTTTTATTCAATGAACTGTTTTTTGATGGATTTATTCATCAAATAAAGTTAGCAGAAGAACAGAACAGTTGGTTTACTAAAGAAGCAATACTTTTTTCTATAGATAATTGGACTTCTGCCCTAACACATGAAAATTTAAATCAATGGATTTCTAATGAGAATGTTGTTGAAAAATCATCAAAAACTGTTGCCATAGTAATGGCAGGAAATATCCCTTTGGTTGGATTTCATGATTTTTTGTCTGTATTAATATGTGGGCATTCAGTTTTAGTAAAACAATCTTCAAATGATAAGCACCTTATTCCATATTTGGCAAAATACTTAGAGTATGTTGAAAAAAATTTAAAAGGGAAAATCTCTTTTACAGAAGAAAAATTAAAACACTTTGATGCTGTTATAGCAACTGGAAGTACAAATACAACTCGCTATTTTGAATATTATTTTAAAAACAAACCATGTATAATACGTAAAAATAGAAATTCTGTTGCCATTATAACTGGAAAAGAAAGTAAAGAGGATTTAAAAAATCTTAGTGAAGATATTTTTAGATATTTTGGTCTAGGCTGTAGAAGTGTATCAAAATTATTTGTGCCAAAAGGGTATAATTTTGATGCATTTTTTAAAGGGATGTATACCTACCACCCCATTATAAATAATGCAAAATATGCCAATAATTACGACTACAACAAGGCAGTCTACTTAATGAGTGAATTTTCTATTTTAGAAAATGGATTTTTAATGATTAAAGAAGACACAAACTTTGCATCTCCCATAGCTACTGTTTTTTATGAATATTATGATAATTTAACTGATTTAAAATTAAAAATTCTTAGTGATTCTGAAAATATTCAATGCATTGTAGCCAATAATTTCATTGAAAATGAGGTAAAATTTGGTCAAACACAACATCCAAAATTATGGGACTACGCAGACGGAGTCAATACCATTGAATTTTTATCTAAAATTTAATTTATAAAGACAAAAATTTGATTAAAATTTTGGAAATTTACCAATTGAAAATATAGTTATAATGAAAAAACACAACTTTAGTGCCGGACCATGCATCTTACCTGATGAGGTATTACAGCAAGCTTCAAAAGCAGTCATTGATTTTAATAATGATGATCTTTCTTTACTTGAAATATCTCACAGAAGCAAACCTTTTGTAGATGTTATAGAAAATGCTAAACTACTTACCTTAGAATTATTAGGACTTGAAAATAAAGGATATCAAGTTTTATTCCTTCATGGAGGTGCTAGTACTCAATTTTTAATGACTGCCTATAACCTATTAAATAAAAAGGCTGCTTATCTAAATACTGGTACTTGGTCAGATAAAGCTATCAAAGAAGCAAAACTATTTGGTGAATTGGTAGAAGTAGCCTCGTCAAAAGATAAAAATTTCACATATATCCCAACACAATACAACATCCCTTCAGATGCAGATTATTTTCACTGCACCAGTAACAATACTATTTTTGGAACTCAAATTAAAGAATTTCCATCATTAGATATACCAATGGTCTGTGATATGAGTTCTGATATTTTTTCTCGTCAACTAGATTTTTCAAAATTTGATTTACTATATGCTGGAGCTCAAAAAAACATGGGGCCAGCTGGAACAACCGTAGTTGTTGTAAAAGAAGACATTCTTGGAAAGGTTCAAAGAACAATACCTTCTATGTTAGATTATAAAGTACACATAGGTAAAGATAGTATGTTTAATACACCAGCTGTATTTCCTATCTATGTATCTATGTTAACATTAGAGTGGTTAAAAGATTTGGGAGGAATTTCTTTTATTGAAAAAGTAAACAACAAGAAAGCTGGTTTGTTGTACAAAGAAATCGATAGAAATCCACTATTTAAGGGAATTGTAGCTAAAGAAGACAGAAGTATTATGAATGCTACATTTTCACTACACGATGAGTCTTTAAAAGAACTTTTTGACAGCATGTGGAAAGAAGCTAGAATTAATGGATTAAACGGTCACAGAAGTGTCGGGGGATACAGAGCAAGTATGTATAACGCATTACCATTATACAGTGTTCAAGCATTGGTGGATACTATGCAAGAATTAGAAAGAAGAGCATAAGATGAAAATATTAGCAAACGACGGAATTTCACAAAGTGGTATAGAAGCCCTTCAAAGTAATGGATTTGAGGTAATAACTACAAAAGTAGCACAGGTTCAATTAGAAAATTTTATTAATAAACATCAAATAGATGGTATTTTAGTTAGAAGTGCTACCCAAGTAAGGCAGGAATTAATAGATGCTTGCCCTAGTATAAAACTTATTGGTAGAGGTGGTGTTGGAATGGACAATATAGATGTAAACTATGCCATAGATCAAGGAATTCATGTAATTAATACTCCCAAAGCATCCTCCAGTTCAGTTGCAGAATTAGTTTTTGCCCATCTTTTTGGAATGGTTCGTTTTCTACATCAATCTAACAGAGAAATGCCTTTAGAAGGAGATTCTCGTTTCAAAGATTTGAAAAAAGCATATGCTTTAGGCTCTGAACTTAGAGGCAAAAAAATTGGAATCGTAGGGTTTGGAAGAATTGGCCAAGAAGTAGCTAGGATAGCACTTGGTCTTGGAATGGAAGTTCTAGCCACAGACCATTTCA
>JABAZK010000009.1 GCA_018608485.1 Flavobacteriaceae bacterium
TTCTTTACTTTCAAATGCTCAAGAGGTTACCACCTATTATTTTATTAGGCACGCAGAAAAATTAAGAGTTGATAAAACAGAAAGAAATCCTAATTTAAATTCAAAGGGACTTAAAAGAGCAGAAGCATGGAAAGAGGTTTTCTCTAACATTTCTTTTGATGCCATATATTCTACAGATTACAATAGAACTATGTTAACAGCTAAACCAACAGCAGATAGCAAAAACTTACCTATCTTAATGTATAATCCAAGAGATATGTATTCAAAAACCTTTCAAAATCAAACAAAAGGTAAAACTATTTTAGTGGTTGGACATAGTAATACTACAAATGTTTTTGCCAATAAAGTATTAGGTTTTGATAAATATGAAGAAATTAAAGACAATAATAATTCGAATTTATATATTGTAACTGTAATGAATGGAAATTCATCTTCAATATTGTTGCAAATTAATTAAAAACTAGTTCAATTTTTTTTAAAATAATTTCAGAAACTTTAGTCAATTTGTCATTTTCATAAGCCTTATCTAAACTAGATAATGAAATATTAGAATTTTTTGGTTTGAAATTATTATAATCAAAGAAACACACTCCATTAATTACATGTTCTTTTTTAACTTCTCTGAAACGAACTCCACCCCCATTCACTTCAAATTTATATGCTAGATAATCAATTTTAAAGTCTGTTTTAGATATCCAATAAACGAAGACATCTTCATGGTCAATTCCTCCATTTTCTTTAGAAAAAGAGATTTCAATTTTATAATAATCTTTTCCATTAATTTTAACATCATTAAGTAACTTCTTCTTAACAGCTTTATCATTCAAAGAATATGGTAAAGTAGAGAAATAATGAACTGAATTAACAGATTCAATATACTTAGATTCCATAGAGTCTGAAACAGTAATTAATTTTGAATTTAATAATCTCTTAAAACCACTGTTTGATAGTTGATCTTCTATTTGTGAATTATTTCTTTTAGACCTTCTACTAAAAATATAATCTCCAGAATTTCTAGTGGCTGTATAATGATCTTTTCTAAAATCAAATGAAAGTGAAGAGTTAGCTAGCTTATCGACTCCTGACGATATAATAGATTTATCTATAATTTGTTGAGCTGTAAGTGGTTTTATTTTTGAATTACACGAAATAATTAACACGCACATTAGAAAAATATGAATTAAATATTTAAAAAAATGATCATTACTATATGTTATTTGAAAACTCATTGATTAACTATGTTTAAGAGTGCCCTAAAAACGTATCTTTGTTTAGGATTTATAAAGTAATATTCAAAAGTAAGATAAATCTTAATGGGAGTTCAAAAAAACATTAACATACAAAATAAAAAAGCTCGTTTTGAGTTTGAAATTCTAAACAAATTTATTGCTGGAATTCAATTGACTGGTACTGAGATTAAATCTATAAGACTTAGTAAAGCCAGAATTACTGAAAGTTTTTGTGAGTTTAATGAGCGTGGAGAATTGTTTGTTGTTAATATGTTCATCGAAGAATACATGTATGGTCACCATTACAATCACAAGCCAACAAGTGAAAGAAGATTACTCCTTAATAAAAGGGAATTAAAAAGTTTAAAAAAAGAGATAGACACAAAGGGGAATACTATAGTACCTCTAAAATTATTTATCAATGATAATGGTTGGGCTAAACTTGAAATAGCCCTAGCTAAAGGAAAGAAAATTCATGACAAAAGAGAAACCATTAAAGACAGAGATAATAAAAGGGATTTGGCTAGGATAAAAAAAGACTTTTAAGTTTTCTTATGAAAATTATCATATTAGTAGGTGTTTTATAAATGACTATTTTTAAGTTTAAATAATGTTAAGAAAAAAATTATCTAAATTCAATATTATTTTAGCCTCTGGCTCTCCAAGAAGACAACGCTTTTTAAAGGAATTGGACATTCCTTTTACTATAGAAATTAAAGAAGTTAACGAAATTTACCCAAAACATTTAAAAGCAGAAGAAATAACAGATTATTTAGCAGATTTAAAATCTAAGTCTTTTAATAATTTAAAGTCTAATGATTTGTTAATTACATCTGATACAATAGTTTGGTTTGAGAAAACAGCCCTTGGAAAACCAAAAAGTAAAAAAGATGCATTTTTAATGCTCAAAAAAATGTCAGGAAAACAACATTATGTTTATACATCCATTAGCATAAAAAGTTGTTTTTTTCAAAAAATATTTAATGATGTAACAGTTGTTGAATTTGAAAAATTCACAGATGAGGAAATCAACTATTATTTAGAAAAATTTTCTCCTTATGATAAAGCAGGTAGTTATGGCATACAAGATTGGATTGGATTAGTTGGTGTAAAAAAAATAACTGGAAGCTATTTTAATGTAATGGGTTTACCTGTTCATAAATTGTATAAAGAATTGCTGAATATTACTCAATAAGGTTTAATTAATAACTTATTTTTACCATAAATAACAACACTATATAAAGATGAAAAAATATACATATACTGAAATGAAAGATACCAGATCTGGTTTTGGTGATGGTTTAACTGAGTTAGGAAAAACTAATCCTAATGTAGTTGCTCTATGTGCAGATTTAATTGGTTCATTAAAAATGAATGATTTTAAAGAAAATCATCCAGATCGTTTTTTCCAGGTTGGTATAGCTGAAGCAAATATGATGGGTATAGCAGCGGGTTTAACCATTGGAGGGAAGATTCCGTTTACTGGAACTTTTGCTAATTTTTCTACTGGACGTGTATATGACCAGATTAGGCAATCTATTGCCTACTCAGATAAGAATGTGAAAATATGTGCATCACATGCTGGATTAACTTTAGGGGAAGATGGAGCTACACACCAGATATTAGAAGATATTGGACTAATGAAAATGTTGCCTGGAATGACAGTAATTAATACTTGTGACTACAACCAAACAAAAGCAGCAACTATTGCGATTGCAGATCACGAAGGTCCGGTTTATCTTAGATTTGGTCGTCCTAAAGTACCTGTATTCATGCCAACAGATCAGCCATTTGAAATCGGTAAAGCAATCATGTTAAATGAAGGTACGGATGTGACTATTGTTGCTACAGGTCATTTAGTTTGGGAATCTTTACTAGCTGCTGAAAAATTAGAATCTGAGGGAATAAGTGTAGAAGTCATCAACATTCATACAATAAAACCTTTAGATGAAGAATCTGTTTTAAAATCGATTTCTAAAACTGGTTGTATAGTTACAGCTGAAGAGCATAATAAATTTGGTGGTTTGGGAGAAAGTGTTGCAAGATGCTTGGCAGAAAACAACCCAATTCCACAAGAATTTGTAGCCGTTAACGATACTTTTGGTGAGTCCGCCACACCTTCTCAATTAATGGAAAAATACAATATAAACGATGAAGCAGTCGTAAATGCAGTTATGAAAGTACTTAAAAGAAAATAAAATGAAAAAAATAGTATTAGTTTTTCTACTTTTAATAGGAATAAATCATCATTCAAACGCACAACTTAATTATGGAGTGAAAGCAGGTATTAATTATAATTCTGACTCTTTTGAGGATGCTTCTGATGATGTATTGAATGGAGCAAAGACAAAAACAGGTTTTCATACAGGATTATGGATTAGAGCAAAATTACCTGTAATAGGATTTTATATAAGACCAGAAATTATATATACTGAATTAAATAATAGTGTAAACTATAAGGGTCCATTTTCTGCTTCTGAAAATACAGATTTTAAATTTAGAAAAATTGATGTACCTGTATTAGTTGGAAAGAAATTCTTAGGAATAGGTAATGTTTTTGCTGGGCCATCTTTTCAATATATTATGTCATCAGATTTTGAATTAAACGATTTAAGAGAGGTATCTACTGAAAGTTTTTCATTAGGTATTCAGTTAGGTGCTGGAATAGAATTAGGTCGTTTGGGTTTAGACATTAGATGGGAAAGAGGTTTATCTAAAACTGAAATTGTTTTTGTTGATGATACTATATTTGATAGTAACTTTAATTTTGATAGAAGAGTAAGTCAGATTATTTTTGGAATTTCTTATAGATTCAGTAAAGTCAAAAAAGATTAATAAAAAAAAGCTCTTGAATTTTCAAGAGCTTTTTTGTTTTTTAAGTTAATTTACGTCTGGATTTAGATAATCAGGTAATGAAGGATTATTTGGATCATTAAAATCATTGGTTGGATCTCCGTCAACACCACCTTCATCTTTTGTTAAAACACCGTCATTGTCGTCATCTGGATCAGAAAAATTCGGAAAACCATCACCATCGGTATCGTCATTTCTAGGATCACCGTCACCATCAGGATCTTCCATTATAGATGGGACAGAATCAAAATCATGATCTGTATTTTCAACTAAATCATATAATTCTATGTAAAAGAGTAAACTAGAACTCGGTGGAATACTTGAAGTAGCAAATTTACCATAAGCTAATCCTGATGGAATAAATAATATTCCTTTTCCTCCGTTTGTATATGTTATAGGGCCATTGTTAGTAACATTCTCTCCGCCTTTAAAATTTGTAAAGCCATGAGACCACCCTCTAATCACAGAATTTAAAGTTAACCATATTGGTTCAACTGTTCTTTCATCAAAATCTATTAATTCGGTTGTTGAATCTAAATATTTTCCTTTGTATTTCACTAATATTGAATCAACTTCAGTAGGGTGACCTTTTTCAGGATTTGGACTTCCCTCGTCTTTAACAAAAATGTATAATTTGTAATCTACATCTAACTCCGTAACATCTTGCGTTATCAGCCTAGAGTCGTTTATAAGTGCTGTTGCTCCTGTTACTAATGGCCTAACCGAATCTATTGCATCATTATAATAATGTTTTCCTAAAAAATCAACTATTGAATCATTATCAATGATCGCTTGTCCAGCATAATCAAAATCATCAACAGGTGCTCTAAAGGTGTCATCGTCACAGGCATAACCAATAAATAATAATGACAAACATAAAATTAAAAACTTTCTATCAAACATTTATACTATTTTAGTGGTGCAATTTACCATTTTTATACCTTTGTGAAAAGTGATTAAGCGTTTTTTAACTTTTTTATGAGAATTGACAAATATTTATGGTGTGTTCGAATATACAAGACCCGAAACATAGCCTCACAGTCTTGTAAAAAAGGTCACGTTAAAATTCAAGATTCTAGTTGTAAACCATCAAAAGAAATTTATGGTGGAGAAATTATTTCAATTAGAAAAAATCAAATGAATTTAAAAATTGAGGTATTTGCTATTCCTGAGAGCAGAATCGGTGCTAAATTAGTTCATCAATTTTGTAAAGATATTACTCCAAAAAATGAAATTGAAAAATTAGATCTATTAAAATATTCGAAAGATTATTATAGAACAAAAGGAACTGGCAGACCAACAAAAAAAGATAGAAGAGATATAGATGACTATCATGAATCTCAAGAATAAATAAATATGAATACAACAACCACCATTTTAAATCATAATCAGATAGGTCAAAAAATTAAAAGAATAGCCTATCAGATTTATGAAGCTAATAGTTTTGAAAATGAAATTATAATTGCAGGAATTCAGGGTAATGGAATTTTTTTCGCAAAAGAATTAGTAAAGTGTCTTCAAAAAATTTCTTCATTAAAAATAATATTATGTGAGGTGTACATAGACAAAAAGAATCCGTTAAGTGAAGTAACTACCAATATAACTAAAGATCTTTATGAGAATAAATCAATAGTTTTAGTAGATGATGTTTTAAATTCTGGAACCACATTAATGTATGGAGTTAAATTCTTTTTAGAGGTTCCTTTAAAAAGATTTAAGACTGCGGTTTTAGTAAATAGAAATCACAAGAAATATCCTGTAAAAGCAGATTTTAAAGGAATCTCTCTATCTACATCAACAAAAGAACACGTAGAGGTATCATTCAATGAAAAAAGTTCTAAAGCATTTTTAATGTAATAATATTCGTATCTCTGTAACAATCTCTTGTACCTCTTTGTCATCTATAGCTATTTTATACGTAGCTTTATCATAGAAAAGACTTCTCTCAAACAAGTGTTTAGCTATATATTCTGTAAGCTGATTGTCAGATAATTCATTAATTAATGGCCTTTTAAACTTATTCTCAGATAATCTTTTAAAGAGTGTTGGAATACTACCGCGAAGGTAAAAAGAGAAACTATCTTCATCATTTAAAATTAAATCTATATTTCCAGCATAACAAGGTGTACCTCCTCCTAATGATAAAACATATGATTTATTTTCGTTTATAAATTGCTTCAAATATTTATGTTCAATTTTCCTAAAATAAATTTCTCCTTTTTGTTTGAAAATTTCTTTAATTGTTATTTGTTCTTTTTCTTCTATGAACTCATCTAAGTCGGTAAAATTAAGATATAACTTCTTTGCCAATTGAATACCTATGGTGGTTTTACCACTTCCCATATACCCTAAAAGAATAATTTTCATACAATAAATATTTCTTTACAAATATCGATAAAAAATAAAGTAAAAAAAGCTCTTTTCTATTTGAATGCGTTTATATTTGCACTCTTGAAAAATTAGACCTGGTAGCTCAGTTGGTAGAGCATCTCCCTTTTAAGGAGAGGGTCCTGGGTTCGAGCCCCAGCCCGGTCACAAAAATCAGTGCTACAACTGTAATAGCGCACGTGGCGGAATTGGTAGACGCGCCAGCTTGAGGGGCTGGTATCCGATTAGGATGTGGAAGTTCGAATCTTCTCGTGCGCACTATTGTATTTATTTCACAAAATATTAACCTACTATTTTATCATTTAATTCATACTTTTGTTAGATGTTAAAAAAATACACTTTTTTTTTATTTCTATTTTTCTCTTTTTTATCAGCAATTTCACAAAATGATACTTTGCAGATAAAAATACTTAAAGGTCAAATAATTGATTCTGAAAATAAAAAACCTTTAAGTGCTTCACACATATTAAATTTAAACTCTGTTACCGGAACTATTACTAATGATGAAGGTTTTTTTGAATTAACTGCCAAAGCAAACGATACAGTCATGGTTTCATATCTTGGATATTCATCCATAAAAATCAAGGTAACGAATGATTTGTTAAAGGGTAATGAATTATTAATAGCTCTATATGAAAAATCAGAGGAGGTAAAAGAGATTATTATTAAATCTAGCAAACTGATAGGTGTTTTAGAGGTGGATGTAAAACTTGTCCCTAAAGACAAATTTACTAGGATAAAAATTAACGGTATAAGACAGACGTATGAGCTAGCTAGACCAAAAACAAGCGACTTTTCAACACCAATAGCGGCACTTTTTAAACCTGTAGATTTTCTATATAAATTATTTGGTAAGAAGCCTAAACAACTTAGGAAACTTCAAAAAATAAAAAGGGAAGATAATTTACGTAAGATAATGGCTGGTAAATTTGATAGAGAGGTAATGATGGAATATTTGGAAATGGATAGGAATGATTTGATGAAATTAATATCTGATTGTAATTATTCTGATTATTTCCTAAAAAATGCTAGTGATTTACAGCTAATTGAAGCTGTTTTAGATTGCTATGAAATTTACAAAGCTTTAAAAATGGGTAAAATTGAAAGAAGTAGATTACCCCAAAAAAAGAAAAATTAAAAAAAAGTCAAAGTCTTTACAAACCTTGACTTTTAAACTAACTAAAAACTACTCTTATTTAATATTCAGAGCATCTATAAGACTTACTAATTTAAATTTAGTTACAATTTAATTGAAAAAAAACCAGCATTTAGCTGGTTTATTTTTTTAATTAAGTTTTTACTATTGATTTCCTAAAATTATAGGCATACC
>JABAZK010000074.1 GCA_018608485.1 Flavobacteriaceae bacterium
TTAGAAAGGCAGAATTTGCAAAAAACACATGAGCCCCAAAATGAAGATCATGAGGTACAAACCCAACACCAGCATAAAAAAATCCTGCTAGTAAGCCTATAGGCATGGTAATTTTAGAATAAAATATTGACTTGCTTGAGTCTTCAATAAGACTAAACACTTTTTTAAAATTTAAGTAAAATAGCATTAACGTTGCCCCAATTAAAATCAAACTTCCATTAAATAAAAGCATGGACGGAGTGTTATCTTTTTGAATAATAGCGGTGTTTGTCTCGTCTGTATTTGTTTTGAAGCTTCCTAATTCACTAAGAAAATTATGGGTAAATGAATAGTAATCTGATTGATAGCCAATAATTTCTTTATGTGAACCTGGGTAAATTAATGCAGCTACAATACAGCATAAAAAGAATATTATGATTGATATAACTGGAAGTTTAAGTAAATAAAATCTTACTTTTTTCATAATTAATCTATTTTACAGTTTACTACAAATCTTAAAAAAGTAAAATTAACAAAGCTTATACTCGCAAATGAAAAGTATCTAAACAGTATGGTAGAAGTTACTTTAGTCCAGATTTCAAAAGTGATGTCAATTTAACTAATTTACAAGAGCGAAAACAAATTTATAATAAATTGTATTACAAGAGATAAATTCAGAAAACAATAGTTAAAAGTTTATTTTATTATGAAGTTGTTTGACAATATAATTTAGTTATACATCGAAATTATTCGTAAAATTTTATTTGTATGGCCTAAATTAGATAACTTTATATTTAGAACTACTTTATAATAAAATAAAAATCCAACTCATGAATTTAAAACCTCACCTAATAATTATATTATTGTATTTACCATTTACCCAAGAAATAAATTCTCAAGACTGGAATACATTTGCAAATACAAGCCGTTATGACAAAGCTAATCTAGAACTCAAACTACACACAAAAGCTAATAATAGAGTTGTTTTTATGGGGAATTCAATTACCGAAGGATGGATTCAAATGCGGCCAGAATTTTTTAACAATAGAGATTATATCAATAGAGGAATTGGTGGTCAAACTACTCCTCAGATGCTTTTACGTTTTAGAGAAGATGTAATTAATTTGAACCCATCAGTTGTAATCATTTTAGCGGGCACAAATGATATTGCTGGCAATAGTGGATACATCTCTCTTAAATCTATTATAGATAATATTAAGTCTATGTCTGAAATTGCAAATGCCAATGGAATAAAAGTAGTCATCTCTTCAATTTTACCAGCTATAGATTATCCTTGGAAACCCGGACTGAATCCTGCACCGAAAATTATTAAAATAAATAAGGCTCTAAAAGCATATTCTAAAAAGAATAATTTCATCTATTTAGACTACTTTTCTGCTATGGCTGATGATAAAGGTGGGTTAAAGGTTCCTGAGTATACAGCTGCATCAGATCTTGTTCATCCAAATGAAAAAGGATATGAGGTGATGGAAAAATTAGTTGAAATTTCTATTAAAAAGGCATTAGCCAAGTAGACATGAAAAAGATTTGTTACAAAGTGTTTTTATTTTACATGATATCATTATTTTTTTCATGTGAATCTCCTCAAAAACATCCATTAAAACTAAATCCACTTTTTTCAAATCAAATGGTTCTTCAGCAAGAAAAAAATGTGGCAATTTGGGGTGAATATGCACCTAATAGTGCTGTAACAATAAAAGGAAGTTGGGGAGAAATATCCACTGGTGTGTCAGGTAACAATGGAAGTTGGAAAGTCTTAATTCCAACTCCGAAAGCTGGCGGGCCCTTTGAATTAGAAATTATCACCAAAACTACTACCAAAAAAATAACAGATGTTATGATTGGTGAAGTTTGGTTGGCATCTGGCCAATCAAATATGGAAATGGATTTTGATTATTGCTGTAATACAACAGACTATTCAGAAATAGAACTTTCTACAGCTAATTACCCTGAAATTAGAATGCTTAATATTACAAATCAAATAAGCTCATTACCTACCAGTAATTTCCAAGGAAATTGGGAGAAAGCTATTGGAAAAAACATTACAAATTTTAGTGCAGTAGGATATTTTTTTGCTAAAAAATTACATAAAAAATTAAATATTCCTGTTGGAATTATTCATTCGAGCTGGGGCGGAACTGATATTGAAGCTTGGACTAGCAGAGAAACACTAAACACCATAGATTTTTTAAAAGAAGACATGAATTCTTATGATACATTGGTTAATAAATCATCCAAATCAAAAGAATGGTTTTCTCAGTTTGAATCCATCAAATTACCCTCAGATGTTTGGTACTTATTCTTGGAAGATCCTATAGGAAAGCCATATAAATGGAAGAAGCTAGACTTTAAAGATGATAAGTATATCAGTTCAAGTTATCAAGGCTATACGAAATGGAAAAAACTAATCTTACCAGGCTCATTTGATAATGTTTTTGAAACAAATGATTTTGATGGAGCTATTTTATTTGAAAAATCTTTTTCATTAAAAGAAGTTAAAGGAGATTATACTCTTCATCTTGGACCTATTATTGATATGGAATTTACTTATATAAACGGGGAAAAAATTGGCTCTAGTTTAGGGAAAAAAAGTTTAGCTAATAAATCATATAAAATACCTAAAAATCTTCTCAAAACTGGTCAGAATAGTATAATCATTAAGGTCATAAACCAATACAACGAGGGAAAGGTTGGTGAGATTTCGTTAAATAATTCTTTGGCGGCTAACGAGTCATTAAATGGAATATGGAATTATAAAGTTATTGCTGAGGTATACAATCAGTTTAATGAAAAGGAGCAAACGTGGCCCTATTATTCTTTTTATTTATATGAAGATCCATCTATAAATTTTTCAAAAAGACCTCAAGTACGAAGCTATACTCAAAATTCAAAATCAGCCCTTTTTAATGGAATGATAAACCCCATAATACCTTATAATATTAAAGGAAGTATCTGGTATCAGGGAGAAAATAATGTTTCAAGATTTAAAGAGTATGAAACTCTATTTCCAGCTATGATTAAAGATTGGCGTAAAAAATGGAATTCAGATTTTCCATTTTACTTTGTTCAAATAGCACCTTTTGAGAATTATAACGGTCTATCCTCTTCATTACGAAATGTTCAAAGAAAAACATTAAAAGTTGAAAAAACTGGTATGGTAGTGACATTAGATATTGGTGAAATAGATGACATCCATCCATCAAACAAACATGATGTTGGGTATAGATTGGCTGGATTAGCGCTTTCTAATGATTATGGAAAACCTATGGTAGCTTCTGGGCCACTGTATAAAAATTTTGAAGTATCTGGTAATAAACTAATTGTAACATTTAATTTTATTGGTTCTGGTTTAACCTCTTATGATAAAGAACTTTCATCATTTGAAATTGCAAGTGCTGATAAAAAATATGTTAAAGCAGAGGCATATATTGCAAATAATAAGGTTTATATACATTCTTCCAAAATCCAAAATCCAAAATACGCTCGGTATGCATGGAAAGACACTAGTGTTGCAAGTTTATTTAATAGAGAAGGATTACCCGCCTCTACTTTTACCACAGAATAATAAAAAATAATCTCACCACAAATTAATGGTTTAATAATTTTATAGCGCGTTATCAATTATATCCTGAACAACTTCTTGATTTAATAAGGTACTTGTATCCCCTAAACTATCAGTTTCATTAGAAGCAATTTTTCTTAAAATTCTTCTCATAATTTTACCAGAACGTGTTTTAGGCAACCCATTGGTAAATTGCATTTTGTCAAGTTTGGCTATTGGACCTATTCTATCTGTGATTAATTGATTGATTTCAGTTCTTAAGTTGTCATGGTTTCTAGTTTCACCTGTGTCTTTTAATGTAATATATCCATACAAAGCACTTCCTTTAATATCGTGAGGAAAGCCAACAATGGCAGATTCTGCAACTGCAGGATGTTCATTAATAGCATCCTCTATTGGTGCAGTTCCTAGGTTATGTCCAGAAACTATAATCACATCATCAACCCTACCTGTTATTCTATAATACCCTACTTCGTCTCTTAGTGCACCATCTCCAGTAAAATACTTATTGTCAAATGCAGAGAAATAAGTTTCTTTATATCGTTGATGATTTCCCCATATCGTTCTAGCGATACTTGGCCAAGGGAATTTAATACATAAACGACCCTCAACTTGATTCCCTTTCAATTCATTACCATTTTCATCCATTAATGCAGGTTGAATGCCAATAAATGGTAAAGTTGCATAGGTAGGTTTCGTAGGTGTTACATAGGGTATTGGAGAAATCATTATTCCTCCAGTTTCTGTTTGCCACCAAGAATCGATAATAGGACTTTTCTTTTTACCAATATTTTCATTGTACCAATGCCAAGCTTCTTCGTTAATAGGTTCTCCAACAGATCCTAAAACTTTTAATGACGATAAATCATAATGATCTATTACATCTGTACCTTGTTTTGCTAATGCTCTAATTGCAGTTGGCGCTGTATAAAATTGATTGACTTTATGCTTTTGAACAATGTCCCAAAAACGCCCATAATCTGGATAACTTGGAACTCCTTCAAACATCACTGTGGTAGCACCATTTGCCAATGGACCATACACAATATAACTATGTCCTGTAATCCAACCAATATCAGCGGTACACCAATACACATCATTTTCTTTATACTGAAATGCATTTTTAAACGTATAGGCAGTGTATACCATGTATCCAGCTGTGGTATGTACCATTCCTTTAGGCATTCCTGTAGATCCTGAGGTGTATAAAATAAATAATGGATCCTCTGCATTCATGATTTCTGGTGCACAAACATCAGAAGCTTTCTCTAACAGTGGTGCTAACCATTTGTCTCGACCAGCTTTCATGTAGATCTCAGTATTTATTCTTTTTGCAACTAATACAGTTTCTACACACGAACAACTTTCTAGGGCTTCATCTACAATACCTTTTAAATCAATAGTTTTTGAACCTCTGAAAGATCCATCTGAAGTAATGACCATTTTACAATCTGAATCGTTAATTCTAGTTGCTAAAGCTGTAGCTGAAAAGCCAGCAAACACAACAGAATGGATGGCTCCAATTCTAGCACATGCAAGGACAGATATTGCCAGTTCTGGAATCATAGGGACATAAATACAGACTCTATCTCCTTTTTTTATTCCTTGTTCTTTTAAAACATTTGCAAATTTGTTAACTCGTTTATAAAGTTCATTATAGCTTATATGTTCAGCAACTTCATCTGGATGATTAGGCTCAAATAAAATAGCCGTTTTATCTCCACGAGTTGTTAAATGTCTATCAATACAATTCTCAGTTATATTTAATTTTGCTCCTTTAAACCAAGAAATTTCTGGCTTTGAAAAGTCCCAATCTAGAACAGAATCCCACTTTTTACGCCATAAAAAATGTTCTTCGGCTATTTCTTCCCAAAAACTTTCTGGTTCACGAATAGACTTTCTATATACTTGATAGTATTCTTCGAGATGTTTTATGTGATAGTTGCTCATTTTTGTATATTTTTAAACTTTATCATTTCTTATTACCACACAATATTTTTATCGATAAATTGTGATAAACTTTTAGCCATTATTTGCTGGTCTCCTATGGAGGGATGTGTGGTAGATTTAATATAGGGCATAATATGGGTGTATATCTTATTATCGTTTAAGTTTGTTGTAGCACTTTTAATAAAATTTATCCACTCAGACCCTTTTTTTGCAGCATCCATACTCCCTAGAGTACAAATAATAGTTGCTTTAGGATATTGTTTTCTTAAGTTCGTTATAAATCGTTCGTAAGCTTTTATAATATAATCGTTAGTGGGTTTATTTTCTCCAAATCTTTTTTTGAATTCTTCATTCTCTGGTACATTTACCAACCAAGAATCATTTTGCAACAAATTAACAACAACAATATCTGGAGTAAATAATGAAAAATCCCAAATACTAGTTTCGTCAGTTGGAATTAATCGATCATAAATTTCTGGCATAATTAAAGGATCCCAACTAACCGTAATTCCTATTCCACTTTTACAAATACAATGATGCTTAGCGTCAAAATATCTAGCAGTTATAGATGAGTAGCTTAGATAATTATTTGTAAAAGTACTGTCTGGAGAATCATTCCCTGAAAAGTCTTCGATGGCAAAACCGGCTGTAATAGAATCCCCATAAAATTCTATCTTTCTTTTTTTTGAATCAGATTTAGATAGCATTTTAGAGTTAGCATCTAGTTTAAATCCATAAAAACTTGTTTTTCCTCTATCCCATTCTGTTCTTTTAAAAATCTCGACTGTGTGTTTCCCTTTGGTTAAATTTGAGGCTAATTCATGGTATTGTTTTTTTGTGGTAGGTCTCAAAATAAAAATACTATCATTATCTATAATCACATTATAATAATTATCTCCAGATTCGTCCTTTAAAAGTGCTTGGATAGAAGTTCCTTCAAAATTAATTTTCACTGAACTCCCAGACCAATAAAAATCTGCAGCTTCATCCTTTGAGAAGTCTATTCTTCCAGAATATTCAATTTCAGAGTTGGAAAAAGGTATGATTAATTCTGTTGATTGTTTACAAGCCATTAAAACAAATATAACAAGTAGATATATATTAATTTTTCTCATGTAAACTATTATCTAATATTTTTTCTAATCATATTAATGTGTGGCTTCTCCCGCGCCACTTGGAATTCTAATATTTGCAACAATTTCTTGAACTTCTTTTGGTGGATCTGGAGTAAATTTAGAAATGACTATAGACACTATGAAATTAATGATCATTGCCACAGTTCCAAAACCCTCAGGTGATATTCCTAACCACCAATCTTCTTTTGATCCTCCACCAAACCAATTAAATTTAAACTTTAGCATGTAAATAAGCATTGCCAAAACACCAACAATCATTCCTGAAATAGCCCCTTCTTTATTCATTTTCTTTGTAAAAATTCCTAAAATAATTGCAGGAAAAAAAGAGGCTGCTGCCAATCCAAATGCTAGTGCTACTGTAGCGGCAACAAAATCAGGTGGGTTAATCCCAAAATATCCAGCAACACAAACTGCTACAACTGCAGACAAACGAGCTGCTACTAATTCTCCTTTTTCCGAAATGTCTGGTTTTATCATTTTCTTAATCAGATCATGTGATACTGATGCAGAAATCACCAACAATAGCCCAGCTGCTGTAGATAATGCTGCTGCTAATCCTCCGGCTGCAACTAATGCAATTACCCAGTTTGGTAAGCCCGCTATTTCTGGATTAGCCAATACCATAATATCTTTATCTACTATTAATTCATTTTTTGACGAATCTGCTAGATATTGAATTTTACCATCATTGTTTATATCATTAAAGGATAACAATCCTGTCTCCTCCCATGTGGTAAACCAACTTGGCATATTTTTATATTCTTTATTATTTACAGTTTCAATCATATTTGTTCGAGAAAAAACTGCTATTGCAGGAGCTGTTGTATATAAAATCATGATAAATAACAATGCCCATCCTGCAGATTTACGTGCATCAGATACTTTCTTAACTGTAAAAAAACGAACAATTACATGGGGTAATCCTGCAGTACCAACCATAAGAGCAGCAGTAATAAAAAATACATCTAATTTGGATTTACTACCTGAAGTATATTCCGCAAAACCAAGATCTCTGTGCAAACCATCTAATTTGTCTAACAGATATACTCCATTTGCATCTTGTCCAC
>JABAZK010000026.1 GCA_018608485.1 Flavobacteriaceae bacterium
ATGCCAGACTAACCACTCTTAAATTTGGTAAACTTCCTTCAGTTATTGTAGAAGTTAAAGATCTAATCCTTTCACCGTTTTGATTAAATGCTATAACACCATCACTTCTAGAACCCATCCAAATAGAATTATTTCTATCTGATATTATGACCGTGACCGCACCAGCTGAAAAGTTTGACTTCACTGAGCTAAGATCATATTCAGTCCACGAACCATTTGAAAACTTTTTCAATTCATTAGATGCACCAATATTAGTCATCCATAAGTTTCCTTGATTATCAAATACAGAGCCAGGAATTCTTACCGTTACACTACTATTTGAGGGATCCGATTCGTAGATATTCTCCAAAGGGCTATTCAAATTATTATAAAAGTTAGTAATTTCGTCATTTTCAACAACAAATAACCCTCCTGTTTGATAGGTGTTAATTTGATTAGTACTTCCAAAGCTACTAATAAATGCTTTATTCTCATTATTTGGATCTAGCGTAACATCCACAAATCCTGGAAAAGAATTGTCAGGATCATTTTCTTTTGTAAACCAATTCTCTCCGTTGTAATGACTATATCCTAGTTTTGGCAAAATAGGTGCCATAGTTGGTGAATACCCCCCGTAAACCAACCATAATTGGTTGTTTTTTGCTGTTACAGAAAATATATCATTTGATACTGGTCCTTCAGGATGAATTTCTTGAAAAATGATATCCTGTGTAGTTGGTGATGTTAAAATCCCAAATTGTTCTGTAGCTAAAAAAATCTGATTGTTTTCAGCAAAAGCAGTATTTAAGATATAATCAAAATTAATATCTGCATTATTTTGAAGTACTAAATCAAAATTAATATTGTAGACATTCACAGAACTATTAAAGGCAACAGACAAATTAGTTGATGAGCCTTTTAAACTGATGATTGATGAAGCGTAATTTTCAATTAAAACAAACTCATTTGTTTCAGTAACCTCAAACAGTTTTTTGTTCAGAGTGGTATAAATTTTATTATTGAAGATGGTGATGTTTTTATAATTATTATTAACTGATGAAATTAAATTCCAATTATTAAAATCAATTAAATTTGCATTGTTAATATCTGCTGAATAAATACCCCTTTCAGTAGCAGCATAAATCAAATCATTAAGAACTACAATTTCATTTATTTTTACATCTGTAGAATTATTTCCTATAAAAAATGTATCTCCAAATTCTAATTGATCAATATCATATTCTATAATTGCAAATGAAGTGGATAAGTATAACTTCCCTTGATATTCAAAAATATCATTAATACTTTTTTCACCTGTTTGATTAAAATTTAGAATATCTGCTGAAATAGTAATACTTCCATCAGAATCTACTACCTCTACCAATCCGTTTTTATAACCAATAACCAACCTATCGCTCTGAGTGCTGTAATGAATTGCTGAAGTGGTTTCTCCAGACAATCCTTGAACTGATGATAGTTTTTTTATTTCTTGAGTTGTAAAATCATAGGTAAATATTGCATTGTCTGATAAAGCATACAATATATTTTCAGATTTTATAAAATCCTTTACATTATTATAAGAAAAAAAATCTTCCCAAGAATCACTGTAATCAACTTGAGCAGAAATTAATGAGGTTGAGAAAATTAGAAAAACAAAGAGTCTTTTAATCATATAATTAAATTCATTTCAAATATATTTATTTCTTCCTACAATAACGATAAATCCATTACATTAGTACAAATAATCATATCCTATGAGTTTAGAAATTGAACGAAAATTTTTGATTCAAAAAAAAGAATTCAAAAAAGTTTGTCACAAGAAAAGACATATTATTCAAGGTTTTTTGAATTCGAATAAAAATAGAATTGTTAGAGTTCGAATTATTGATAATGAGGGGTTTATAACTGTCAAAGGAATTTCAGATAAAAGCGGAACTACTAGATTCGAATGGGAAAAAAATATTCCATTAAAAGAAGCCAAAGAATTAATGAACCTATGTGAAAAAGGTATTATTGAAAAAATAAGGTATTATCATTCATTTGGTGGAAATATTTTTGAAATAGATGAGTTTTTAGGAACTAATAAAGGATTAATAGTTGCTGAAATAGAGCTAACTGATAAAAATCAAGAATTCTTAAAACCTGACTATTTAGGGAAAGAGGTTACCAATGACAAAAAATATTACAATTCTAATTTAAGCAAGAATTCATACAAAACCTGGAAATAAAAAAACCTCGAACTTTTCAGTTCGAGGAAATTTAATAAATCTACCCCCTAAAATAAGATTTATTTACTTGAAGTTAACTAAAAAGTATCGCTTCAAGACTATACAAATATATACTTTATTTGTCAATAATAAATATTTTAATAAAAAAAAGAAAGAAAACAACTACTTACACCCGTAATTTATTTTAAATTAATTAATGTAAAGGTAAATACTAGCAAAATGGCAGAAACTTCCTAGAAGGACAAATACATGGAAAATAGCATGATTAAATTTAATTTTTTTGATTGAATAAATGATGGCTCCAATTGTATAAAAAACTCCACCAGCAAATAACAATTGCATCCCTTCAGTAGCTAGATTCTCAATTAGTGGTTTTATAACAAAAACAATTTGCCAACCCATTAAAACATACATGATTGTTGATAGCTTATCAAACCTGCCCGTATAAAAAAGTTTTAAGATAATTCCTGTTAATGCAAAAAGCCAAGTAAACCAAAAAACGATCCATCCAATAGATCCCTGTAGTATAATTAAAGTAAAAGGTGAATAGCTCCCAGCAATTAAAACATAAATAGCAGCATGATCAAATATGTTTAACTTGCGTCTTAATTTTGGTTCTTTAGCAGCATGGTAAAATGTTGATGCTGCATACAGGACAATTAAACTAAAGCCATAAATAACCATACTTAGTGGTTTCCAAAAACCTTCAAAATTAAATGATTTATACATCAAAAATGGAAATCCGATAATACTTAACAGAAGTCCAAAACCATGTGTTAAAATATTTAATCTTTCCTCGTTCTCAGAATATCTGGTGGTTACGTCTTTTTTCAATTAATTCTATTAGTGTCTTTCATATATAACTTATCAGAAATCAATTCATTATATATAATTTGAAATAATTTTTCTTTTATGGAATCTAAATCACTTGACTTTAATCCTTTGGTTTCTAAAAATTGATGTTGTCGTATTCTAAAAGTACCTATTCCTCCTTTTAAAAAGTCCCAGGAAAAAAATCTTTTACAATCATAATAGGTCTGTGGTACTATTGGAATTTGATGTTCAATAGCCAGACTAAAAGCACCATTTTTAAATGGTGCCAAAACAACGTCTTCTGTTGGCACCAATCCCTCAGGAAAAATTCCAATACTTACACCATCTTTTAATCTTTTTTTCGCTCTCTCATAAACTCTTTTTCTACTAGTAGGGCTGCTCCTGTCTACCATAATGACCACTCTCTTATAAAAAAATCCAAATATTGGTATTTTAACTAATTCTTTTTTACCAACAAATACAATCGGATTTTTACTTAAAATTATTAAAACAAAGGGATCCATTAGAGATGCGTGATTGGGACAAAACATGTAACTCTTTTGTCTATCTAATACCTGATCTATTTGTTTACTTATCCTAAAACCCATTCCATAAACTAAAACATGAGCCCAACCTCTAATCATCTTCCAAAAAGTAGAATAATAACTTTCCTTTGAAGTTAATATAACTAAAAACGGAGACATTAGTAAGATTGTACTAGTTATTAAAATGTAAAACCAAAGTCTCCAAATTAATAAGAAAGGTATTTTTATTAATTTCATATTAACGAATGTAGTAATATTCTTTTGTTTGATCCCATTAATATTGAAATCAGTATTTTTGTAGTACCAAAACTCAACAATAATGTCAAGAATACTGACAGGTGTACAAAGTACTGGAACACCTCATTTAGGAAATCTTTTAGGTGCAATTTTACCTGCCATAGAGATGTCTAACAAGCCAGAAAATGATGCCTTTTTGTTTATAGCAGATATGCATTCTTTAACTCAAATTAAAAATGGCAGAGAATTAAGAGAAAATACTTACAGTACCGCGGCAACTTGGCTAGCTTGTGGTCTAGATATTGAAAAAACAGTTTTCTACAGGCAAAGTAATGTTCCTGAAGTAACTGAATTATCATGGTACTTAAGTTGTTTTTTTCCTTACCAAAGATTAACCTTAGCTCACAGTTTTAAAGACAAATCTGACCGTTTGGCTGACGTAAACTCAGGATTATTCACTTACCCAATGTTAATGGCGGCAGATATTTTATTGTATGATGCTGAAATTGTCCCAGTTGGGAAAGATCAATTACAGCATTTAGAAATGTCTAGAGATGTAGCAAATCGTTTTAATAATATTGTAGGGGATACATTAATTCCTCCCAATGCTAAAATTCAAGAAGAAACAAAATTAGTTCCAGGTACTGATGGTGAAAAAATGAGTAAATCTAGAAATAACATCATCAATATTTTCCTAACAGATAAGAAGTTAAGAAAACAAATCATGTCTATAAAAACAGATAGTAAATCTCTAGAGGACAAGAAAAACCCAGATAATGATACCATTTTTGCGCTTTATAAGTTGTTAGCATCAAAAAGTGAAATTGCAGAAATGAGAATAAAATATGAAGGAGGAAACTATGGATATGGTCACGCTAAACAAGAATTATATGAACTTATTTTAGATAAATTTGCCATCATTAGAGAACGATATTCTTATTTTATGGAAAATAAGAATGAAATTGACAAAGCGCTAGACATTGGAGCACAAAAAGCAAGAAAAGTAGCCGGAAAAGTTTTAAATAGGGTGCGAAATAAAATAGGCTATTAAATTAATCTTAATTTATTTTTAGTGATTTTGCAATAGCTTCTAGCTCAAAAAGAAATTCTCTTTTATTCACTGAAGGGGCATAGGTAAACCCTTCAACGACTAACAGTCTATTGTTTTTTTTGTCGATGATTGCATAATTTAAGAAAGGTCCTGCCATAAAATCATTTTTCACTTCCCACTTTCCTCTAGTCTCAAACGCATCGTTTCCTAAAATTTCAGTTTTAATTGTACGGGGGGTATAAGCAGCCTCAGTAATCATATACATCCCTTGTTTAGATCCTGGAATATATTTCTCTCCAATTTGATCTCTCATAGAAATTATATTATTTGAAGACATTGTTTGGTCATTCAGCGGCAGTGAATACACCAAAATATTATTATTCCCAGCTCCTCTAGCAATACCACTTTTTAAATGCTGTCTTAACCATAAAAAATCACCTGTATCATCAACTGTTTTAAATTCCTTTGGAATGGTAAGTGAAATATTTAATTTTTTTAAGGTCTTATACATAGAATCGTTGACTCTTTTATTGTAAAAACTACGTTGCAAAACCTTTATATCTGACTCTTTAAAAGCTTGAATGATTTCACTCATGTGTTTCTGCAGAGAAGATAAAAGACTCATTTTATCTTTAGCAGATAAGTAAATTAATGTCTGAGGATTGGCATATTTATTAGTTGTTTTCACATAACTCGCTTTGTCACTTAATTCTATAACTAAAACATTTCTATTACTCCTCATCATTGAAGTGAAACCATTTGGAGCTACATGACCAATAGAAAGTGTCTTTTCTGGCTGAGGTAACCCAACCATTAACTCACCAAACGAATTTCTAATTTGATCACCAACGTCACCTGCCCACAAAGAACCTTTTGCTACAACAGTAACTTTATTAAATGCTCCTACAGATCTAGGTAAAACAACAGTATTATCCATACAAGAAATTAATACATATGATAAAAACAATACTGTTATACTTTTTTTCATTTTACTAGCTTTTAAATATTTTAAGTCTTTTCCCAGGCTTGATATTTTTAGTATCCCAAATATTGTTCCATTTTTTAATTTGATTCACAGAAACTTTTTCAAACTTCCTTGCAATGGTCCATAAAGAGTCTCCTTTTTTAACAATATAAATTGTTGGCTTCCCCCTTGAAATACCACTTACTACTGATGTTTTTGATACTTTGGGAACACGTAATCTTTTTGGATAAATACTTAAACGTTGTCCAATTCTTAAATTATTATTTTTAAGTCCGTTCCATCTTTTTATATCACTAACTCTGACTCCATACTTGTAGGCAATTTTACCTAAATAATCACCATTTTTAACTCGATATCTAATTCTCTTATCCATCTCAAAATATTGAGGCAAGGGTTTTTCCCTCTTGGCCATATCTGAATTTACCAGAGTGTAAAGAGCTTCTTCATTTTTCAAAAAATTACCCACTTGTTTTGTTGGTATTCTAAGGGTGTAATTTTTGTCTTTTACATACGGTATGATATCTAATTTATATTCTGGATTAAGTAATTGTAGCATTGCAGTTTCTATTCCTGTTTGTTCGGTAATCTGATCAAAACTTACTGTTTTTTTTACTAAGATGGTATCCGTTTCAAAATAATGAATTTTAGGAAGAGTACCTGTTAACCCGTGTTCTTGAGCGTACGTAAATAAATACATTGTTGCATAAAAAGCAGGAACATATCCAGCTGTTTCTCTTGGTAGAAATGGCCTGATATTCCAGTAATTTTTGTAACCTCCAGATCTTCTAATAGCTTTACTTACATTTCCTGGTCCAGAATTATATGCTGCAAGTGCCAAATCCCAGTCTCCAAATATTTTATATAAATCATTTAAATAGTTACACGCGGCAATTGTTGCTTTGATTGGATCTTGTCTTTCATCTACATATGAACTTACCTTTAAGTTGTATTGTTTTCCTGTTGGATACATGAATTGCCATAGGCCCGTTGCACCAACTCTAGATTTTGCTTTGGGTTTTAGGGCAGATTCTACTAGGGCGAGATATTTCATCTCTAAAGGAATATCAAATTGATCTAAATACTTTTCAATCATTGGAAAATAATATGCCGCCCTAGCCATAAAGTTTGGATAATATTTTCTTCTATTTTTTAAGTATGATTTAATGATTTTTTCTAAAGCAGGATTATAGGCAAGATGAAAAGGAGTAGTTTCATTGATTAAAACAAGTCTCTCTTTTAACAAAGCTAGATCCAAAGGTACTTCTGAAACATCTGTAGTATCTGTATTAGAAATATAGTACTCCTTAATTTCATCCATAAAAACTGAATGAACTTGATTCTCTAAAACTAAACTATCAATAATAGCAATGTCTTGAGTTGTATATAGCGTCTCTTCTGACAATTTATTCACAGAATCTTTATAAATTGGAACACTGTCTATTTTAACTTGTGAGATAGCAAATGTTGAAAGCAAAAAGAGGAATAAAAAATAATGTTTCTTCATCTATTGAAATTGTAATTCTACACCAATTGGGCAATGATCGGAATGTTTAGCATCAGGTAAAATGAAAGCCCTAGAAATAGCATCTTTTAGTGGAAGTGAAACCATGTTATAATCTATTCTCCAACCTTTATTATTCGCTCTAGAATTAGCTCTATAACTCCACCAACTGTAATGATGTGGTTCTTTATTTAAATGACGAAAACTATCAATAAATCCATTATCTATGAAGGTTCCAATCCATTCTCTTTCTGCCGGTAAAAATCCAGAAACCCCTTTCATTTTTGGATTGTGTATATCAATAGCTTCATGACAAATATTATAATCTCCACAAACAATCAG
>JABAZK010000176.1 GCA_018608485.1 Flavobacteriaceae bacterium
CCTACCACACTTCTAGTTGCAGATCTTATTGCTGGGATAATTACATCGTCTTCATAAGCTTCACCTCTAGTCTGATGTAATAAAGCCACTGTAGATGTTGTAGCTTGATATAATACAGATGCGTCAAGTTTAATTTCTAATCCATTAGAAGATAATACAGACATTTTTTCTTCAAATAATTCTTGTTGCCTTACATTATATTTAAAAACCTTATTCCAAGGCATTACAAAATTAAAACCTTCATCTAATGGTGGCTCATCTGTAACAACTCCTCCGATCCATTTATATAAAACACCACGTTCTCCAGAACCAATAGTTATTGCAGATTTTGAGACTAATATAATAGCTGTAAATATGATAGCTAAAGTTATTAATGCTCCTTTCGGAAATTTAAATTCAATTTGATTATTTGCCATTTTTTTTAATTTTAAAATTATTATACAAATTTACAACTAAAAGTTATCTAATGAAGCTATAAATTTTATAGATATTATTTATTCATACAATTTACAAAATTAAATTTGTCCATAGTATTTTCTAATAAACCATTCTATTGATAACAAGCTCAAAATAACGATCAAACCCCATTTCCAATTTATTAACTGGTCATAATTAATTTTTATTTTTTGAACGGAAGAAAATCTTTTATCATTTAACAAATCAGGTATTAATTCGTTGTAATTATTTTCAAAATAATAAGCCCCCCTTGTTTTATTAGTTAATTCCTTTAATTTTGAATGATCAACATTATTGAATTGTCTTTCAATATCAAATTCATTTACTTTAAAAAAACCCTTTTTCGAAAAATTTTGATTTTTAACATTTATGGAATATTCGTATTCTCCCGGTTCTATTGGGCTTAAACTTAGTTTATATGATTTTTTTGATAATAGAAAAGGGAAAGTTGTTGTCTTCTTTGAATTCTTGTTTTTTAATGTAAAATAGATGATAGCTCGATCATCAAATTTATAATTTTCATCTACAAAAAATGCATTAATATTAATACTCGAATTTGCATTATAAGATGATTTCACTTCTACATCCAACCTATTTTTTATTGTATTTGATGATATATATAGTACTATATTAGAAATAAAATTATCAAAATTTTGAAATGAATTACTCATCAGATAACTGGTAGAGCGCCATTTCCAGATACCTTCACCAAATAAAAAAACTTTTTTTTGATTATTGTTATTGGAGATAGCTAATAGGGGTTCTTTAGAGTTGAATCCTTTGATATTTTGGTATAGCAGTGTTTGGTGATGAATTGAAATTGTTGTTTCACCAAACTTATCTAAAAGTGGTGGGAAATTTTCAAACCCAATATTATTTTGATTAAAGATCAAAAAGTTTTTATTTAAGCGTGGTCTATAGTTTTCTACTGTATTGATATCATTTTTATTTAAACCTGTAAAATTTGAGTTAATAAATGACCAATCAGTATTAGAACCAGTAATTAACAGGTAAGGTTTTTTAGACTTATTAATTTCATTTATTATTTTTTTGAAGCTAAAGTTGGGTTGATAAATAATTATCGATTTGTAGCTAGACAAATTAATATCGTCAATATTTTTTGTGTGTATAATTACTTTTCGTTGCTTATCACTTTCTATAGCTTTTTTTAAAGCTCCTAAATCTGGATGATTAAAAGGACTAACAATAAGAATCTTAGATTGTTTGTTTATGACCTCTATAGAAAATTCTTTTGTATTATTTGATGTGTTTTTTTCGTTGTCTAAGTTTTCAATAGTAGCTTTATAATAATTTAAGCCTTCTTTTTTTGATGTAATCTCTATTTTTAATAAGCGAGAATTATCCTCTTTATTTAGATTGATAATTTTACTGTATATTATCTTTCCAGTATTCTCAATAGTATATTTTAATTTAACAGATTCTTCTCCATTATACTGTAATAGCGATTCTACAGGAAATTTATTATTTACAAAACTATATCTATTTGTATTTATTTTATCTATTCTAACATCATTGTAGGTTAAAGTATCACCTACTATTATAGAATATATAGGAATATTCATCTTTATAAACTCATAATCTTTACCTATGGTTTGATTTCCATCAGATAACAATATGATTCCATTATTTGCATCATTTGAGTTTTTTGAAATACTACTTAAAGGAGTATAAATGTCTGTTTGTTTTTCATCAAAATTTAAACTGTCTATTACATTAAATTGTTCACCAAATGAGTAATAATTTACATCAAAATTTTTCTTTAAAATCTCGCTTGATTTGAAACTAGAAAGTATTCTATTAACTACACTATCTTTTCTTAGATACCTTATAGATAGAGAGTTATCTATCAAAACTGACAAGGTAGGTTTTTCTATGATTAGATCTTTTCTCGGAATACTTGGATTAATTAATAATAATAATAATAGAAAAAAAACTAATGATCGAATACTAAATAATAAAAAAGAGTGATTAGTTTTAGAAATGACTTTAAAATAATACTGATAATAACCAATCAGAATACTAAATAGTAAAGCTATAAGAATAAATATGTTTATTTGTTTTTCCAAAAATATAATTTAAAGATAAAAAAGATGATATAAAAAAACCTAGACTTTAATTAAAAATCTAGGTTTTTTTATGTTTGTATAATTCAAATCTTAGGTTAACATCCCACCATCTACAGATAAGGTTTGCCCTGTAATATAACTACTCATATCAGATGCTAAAAACACACAGGCATTTGCAATATCTTCAGGAGTTCCCCCTCTTTTTAATGGGATAGCATCTCTCCATGTTTGAACTGTTGCTTCATCTAATTTTCCAGTCATTTCAGTTTCTATAAATCCAGGAGCAATAACATTACTTCTAATATTTCTTGAGCCTAATTCTAAAGCAACAGATTTTGAAAAACCTAAAATACCAGATTTAGATGCAGCATAATTAGATTGACCTGCATTTCCCTTTAATCCAACTACCGAACTCATATTTATAATAGATCCTGAACGTTGCTTCATCATAGGTCTAATTACTGCTTTAGTCATATTAAAAACAGATTTTAAGTTAACATCAATTACTTTATCAAAATCATCTTCTGATATTCTCATAAGTAAGTTATCTTTAGTAATACCAGCATTGTTAACTAAAATGTCTATACTACCAAATTCTTTAAGTATTTCTTTGGCTAATTCTTGAGCTGTATCAAATTCGGCTGCATTTGATTGATATCCTTTAGCTTTTATTCCTAAGGCATTTAACTCTGCTTCTAACGCTTTTGCTGCATCAATAGAAGAACTATAGGTGAAAGCTACATTAGCACCTTGATTTGCGAATTCAGCTGCAATTCCACGTCCAATTCCACGAGTAGCTCCAGTTATGATTGCTGTCTTATTTTTTAGTAATTTCATATATCAATAAAAGTTAATACTCAAATATAATTTATTTTTTCCACAAAAAATCCCGTGTTAAAAACGGGAGATTTTATATATTTTGTTTTGAATCATTTTATTGAAGAACACTTGCTATCATTTCTCCTATTTTAGCTGGAGATTCAACAACATGAATACCGTTTTCTGCTAAAATTTTCATTTTAGCTTGTGCTGTATCATCATCACCACCAACAATTGCTCCTGCATGCCCCATTGTTCTTCCAGCTGGTGCAGTTTGACCAGCTATAAATCCAACTACGGGTTTTCTATTTCCATCTTGTTTAATCCATTGAGCAGCTTCAGCTTCCAATTGTCCCCCAATTTCTCCGATCATAACTATTGCCTCAGTATCTTCATCGTTCATTAATAATTCAACAGCTTGTTTGGTAGTTGTACCTATTATAGGGTCTCCTCCTATTCCAATTGCTGTAGTAATTCCATATCCTTGTTTTACAACTTGGTCTGCAGCTTCATATGTTAAAGTTCCTGATTTTGAAACAATACCTACTTTACCTTTTTTAAATATAAACCCAGGCATGATACCAACTTTAGCTTCTTCTGGAGTGATTACACCTGGACAATTAGGCCCCACTAGAGTACAATCTTTATCTTGTAAATATGCCTTAACTTTTACCATATCGGCAGTTGGGATACCTTCTGTAATACAAATAATTACTTTTATACCTGCCTCAGCAGATTCCATAATTGCATCTGCAGCAAAAGCAGGAGGTACAAAAATGATAGAGGTGTTAGCTTCAACTTTTTCTACTGATTCTTTAACCGTATTAAAAACAGGCTTACCGAGGTGTTCTTGACCACCTTTTCCGGGAGTTACTCCTCCAACTACGGTGGTTCCGTAATCAATCATTTGTCCTGCATGAAATGTACCTTCACTACCAGTAAAACCTTGAACTATAATTTTTGAATCTTTGTTTACTAAAACACTCATTATATTTTTTTTCTTAAAAATTTGTACAAAAATACTTTATTGTTAGATGTTAAAAAAGGAAAATTAACCTTTCTTTTTCTCCTTCATTAATCTCTTTAAATACGCTATCTCTTTTAATTTGGCTCTGGATTCAGTTATGGGTGTTCCGAAATAAGTTTTTCCTCCTGGAACAGATTTAGTAACACCCGTTTGACCAAGAATAACAGCACCTTTACCTATGCTAATTCCACTATTTGTTCCTACTTGACCCCACAATGTTACGTCATCTTCTATGATAACACAGCCAGCTATACCTGTTTGTGATGCTATTAAGCAATTTTTTCCAATGACGGAATCATGACCTATGTGCACTTGATTATCAATTTTTGTTCCTAAACCAATTGTAGTGTCACCAGTAACACCCTTATCTATGGTACAAGAGGCACCTATATGAACATTGTCTTTTACGACAACTCTACCAACAGAAATTAATTGATCAAACCCCTCTGCTTTTTTTTTGTAATAAAATGCATCAGCTCCAAGTACAGTGTTTGAGTGGATTATAACATTGTCTCCTATGATAGAATTATCATAAATGGAAACATTGGGGTGTATTAGACAGTTTTTTCCGATGGAAACATTATTTCCAATAAAGACATTAGGTTGGATTATTGTCCCTATATCAATTTTAGCAGAGTCTGAAATACTTTTACTTGAGTTGATAAATGGACTAAAATGTTTTGATATTTTATTAAAATCATCAAAAGGATTTTCAGAAATCAATAAGGACTTCCCTTCAGGGCAAGGAACTTCTTTATTTATTAAAATAGTAGTAGCGCTAGAATTTAAAGCTTTTTCATAATACTTTGGATGATCTACAAAAACTATATCGCCAGATTCTACTACATGTATTTCATTGATTCCAGTAATTTCAAAATCTGATTTACCAATAAATGTGGCATCTATTAAGGTTGCTATTTCTTGTAATGTTTGTACAGATTTGAATTTCATTGTAAGAAAAACTATTCTTTAATTCGTTCTTGATATGTTCCTTTGGTAGTTTCAACTTTAATTTTATCTCCTTCATTGATAAATAACGGTACGTTAACAGTAGCACCAGATTCTACTTTAGCAGGTTTTGTAGCATTAGTAGCTGTATTCCCCTTAACTCCTGGCTCTGTATGTGTCACTTCTAAGATAACACTTGCAGGCATATCAACTGATAATGGCATATCATCTTCTGAATTAATGATAATTGTTACAATTTCACCTTCTTTCATTAAATCTGGAGCATCTAATGTGTTTTTTTGTAATTCTATTTGGCTATAATCATTATTGTTCATAAAATGATACGTATCACCTTCATTATACAAATATTGAAATTTATGAGTTTCTACTCTTACATCTTCAATTTTTCTACCTGCAGGAAATGTATTATCAATAACTTTACCGTTGGTTACACTCTTTAACTTTGTTCTCACAAAAGCAGGTCCTTTACCAGGTTTTACGTGTAAAAATTCTATAATTTTATAGATGTCATTATTATACTTAATACACAATCCGTTTCTAATATCTGATGTAGTAGCCATTAATTAATTATTATGTTTATTAGTTTGCTTTATAATAACCTTTCATAATTCCTCTGTGAGAGTCTTTTATAAATTGAATTATTTCATCTCGTTCTGGAGTAGCCTCCATCTCTGCTTCAATAATTTGAATAGCTTGAGAGTTATTATAATTTTTTTGAAATAATATTCTGTATATGTCTTGAATTTCTCTAATTTTTTCTGATGAAAAACCTCTTCTTCTTAATCCTATTGAGTTAATTCCTACATACGATAGAGGTTCTCTTGCAGATTTAACATAAGGTGGTACATCTTTTCTAACAAGTGATCCACCTGTTACGAAAGCATGATTCCCAACAGATGCAAACTGATGAACAGCAACCATTCCCGCCAATACTACATTATGCCCGATGGTTACGTGACCAGCTAATGTTGAGTTATTAGAAAATATACAACCATCTCCAACAAAACAATCATGGGCTATATGACAATAGGCCATAATTAAACAATTATTCCCAATGACTGTTTTCATTCTGTCTGAAGTTCCTCTATTAATGGTAACGCACTCTCTAATAGTTACATTATCTCCTATTAATACCGTTGTCTCTTCATCATTGTATTTTAAATCTTGAGGAATAGCTGAGATAACAGATCCTGGAAATATTCTACAGTTTTTACCGATTCTTGCACCTTCCATTATAGTTACGTTAGAACCAATCCAAGTACCTGAACCAATAACTACATTTGCATGTATTGTTGTAAAGGGCTCTATTACAACGTTTCGTGCAACTTTAGCCTGAGGATGAACATATGCCAGTGGTTGATTCATAATTATTTTATCTTTGAAATTTGCGCCATTAACTCTGCTTCAGCTACTAATTTCCCATTAGCATAAGCATAGGCTTGCATATGGCAAATACCTCTTCTTATTGGGGTTATTAATTCGTTTTTAAAAATCAATGTATCCCCTGGTAAAACTTTTTGTTTAAATTTAACCTTATCCATTTTCATGAAATATGTTAAGTAATTTTCAGGATCAGGAACAGTACTTAATACTAATATACCACCACATTGAGCCATAGCTTCAACTTGTAAAACTCCAGGCATAACAGGTGATCCAGGAAAATGACCAACAAAAAAATCCTCGTTCATGGTTACATTTTTCATTCCCACAACATGTTTATCAGATAATTCTAGAATTCTATCAACTAATAAAAATGGGGGTCTATGAGGTAAAATTTCCATGATCTGATGAATATCCATCAATGGAGTTTGATTTAAATCTATTTGGGGAATCTTACTTCTTTTCTCTTGCTTTATAATTTTAGCCAGTTTTTTAGCAAATTGAGTATTTACTTGGTGACCTGGTTTATTTGCAATTACTTTTCCTCTAATTCGAGTTCCAGTTAAAGCTAAATCTCCAATTACATCTAGTAACTTATGTCTAGCAGCTTCGTTAGCCCAATGTAAATTTAAATTATCAAGAATTCCATTAGATTTGACTTTAATATTATCTTTTTTGAATGCTTTTTTTAATTTATTCATGGTAGGTTCAGATAATTCTTTATCTACATAAACTATGGCATTATTTAAGTCACCTCCTTTAATTAAATCATTTTCTAACAACATTTCAATTTCATGAAGAAAACTGAAAGTTCTTGCATCTGCAATTTCATTTTTAAAATCAAGAATATTGTCTAATGT
>JABAZK010000147.1 GCA_018608485.1 Flavobacteriaceae bacterium
TGATTATAAGTTGTACAGATAGTAGAGATTTAGGATTTCTAGAGGAGGTAGCAATACCCTCAAACGTAAGTGCTTTATTTGACATCACTCAAGATAACTCTGGGCTAGTCACAATAACTCCCTCTGGAGAAAGTGCTAATGTCTTTGAAATAAATTTAGGGGACGGATCAGAAATAGTTACTTTAAACTCAGGAGAGAGCACAGAAAAAATATATTCTGAAGGAAGTTATACTATATCCATAACCGCATATAACATAGTGGGTGATTCTACTGAAGTAAGTCAAACTTTAGTTGTTTCCTTTCTAGCTCCTCAAAACCTAGAGGTTGGTATAGAAAATGACGCTTCAATATCTAAGCAAGTTAATGTAACTGCCACTGCGGACTTTGCTACTACCTATGAATTTTATTCTGGTGAACCAGGAGTTGAGCAACCCGTAGCAACGGCAAATATCGGTGATGGAATCTCTTACGGATACCAGACACCAGGTGTTTACTCTGTTAGAGTTGTAGCTAAAGGTGGTGCAATTGAAACAACAGAATATGCTGTAGATTTTGAGGTTACTGAAATAGTATTTCCTTTAAGTGCGGCGCCAACACCTCCTAACAGAAATGATTTTGATGTTGTTTCAGTATTTAGTGATCATTATGCCGATGTAACATTAAATGAACTTCCTACCTCATGGTCTTCAACTAGTTTTGAAGCCACTACTATTGGTTCAGATAACATTTGGAAGCTTACAAGTCTAGATTTCTTAGGAATAGTTACAAACTATGATACTGGAATAGATGTTTCTGAAATGGAAAAACTACACATAGATTATTGGTTGCCAGAAGGTTCAACTAACGAATTACTTGTAAAAATTGTGAATACAGTTGATGGTGGTGAAGATGTAGAATCACTCGGTGCCCCACAAGGTGGATCATGGCAAAGTATAGAAATAGATCTTTCGGCTTTTGATGATGGAGACCTAGCCAATAAAGAAAAAATCACACAGTTACTTATAGATTCTGATGGGGTAACACCAGTTGCTTACATAGACAACTTTTACTTTTACAGAGAAAGCACAACTTCAACTTTTGATGATGGATTGCTTAATAATGGAGATTTTGAAGGTGGAAGCGATTCTTGGATTGTAGGAGTTAATGATGCCGCACCCGCGCCAGTAGTAACAGTGGCAGACAATACATATTATTCTGTAAATGTAACTTCAGCAGGAAATGTATATGATGTGAACCTAAGTCAAAAAGTGGAAATTATTCAGGGAAATACCTATACATTAACTTTTGATGCATGGTCCGATGTAAATAGGTCTATTGTAGCAGGAGTTGGACTTAGTGCAAATCCATGGTCTAATACTGGAGCTCCTCTAAACATTACTCCAACAAGAACTACTTACAGTTACACTTATTCTGAGGTAGGTTTTGGAGCACCTGATGCAAGAGTTTTATTCGATATCGGTGGTGCTGTTGGTCTTGTGAATATAGATAATGTTTCCCTAGTTCTTGGAGCTGGAAATCTTTTAACCAATGGAAGTTTTGAAGCTGGTAGCGCTCCTTGGATTGTAGGTGTTAACGATGCTGCTCCTGCACCAGTTGTAACAGTAGCTGACAACACGTATTACTCTGAAAATGTAATATCAGCAGGAAATGTATATGATGTTAATGTGAGTCAAAAAGTGGAAATTATTCAGGGTAAAACCTACTTTTTAACATTTGACGCATGGTCAGATACAAACAGATCTATAGATGCGGGAATCGGATTAAGTGCAGATCCTTGGTCTAATGATAAAGAAACTATTCAAATAACACCAACAAGAACAACCTTTACACTAACACTAGATTCGTCTGGTTTTGGAGCATCGGATGCTAGAGTATTATTTGATATTGGAGGGGAAGTAGGAGAAGTGAATATCGATGATGTATCATTATCAATGAATTAAAAATGAAAACAATGAAAACATTTAAAAAAATTATTGGACTGTTTATATTGAGCTTTTCTCTCTTTACAAGTTGTCAAGACGAAGACCAAGAGTTTGGTGTATTAAAAGCACCATCAAACATTACTTTAAATTATGAAATTCTTGGTCAAGACGCAGACAACCCTAATGGAGACGGATCAGGAATTGTTAATTTTTCAGCAAGTGCAGATGATGCCATAACTTACATCTACAGCTTTGGTGATAATACTGACAATGCATCAGCTCCTAGTGGAAATTCTAGCCATAGATTTACCAGAACAGGATTAAGTTCATACAACGTAACAGTAACAGCATCAGGTCTTGGTGGAGTTACCTCATCTAAATCTATAAATATCGAGGTGTTTAGTGCATTTGATGATATTGAAGCAAAATCTTTTTTAACAGGAGCACCAATAAGTCAAGACTCTGATGGTGTAGATGTTATAGATATTAGTTCACCAGCTACTAAAACATGGTACTTGGATGATTCAAAAACTGGTCACTTAGGTGTTGGACCGTCTTTAGCATTTGATATTCAAATTTATGGAGCCCCAAGAGAATATTACTATCCAAGTTTCTTTTCGGCAACTCCAGGAACTTTTTGTGGTAATGATGGAGATTGTTTTTGTGATGATGAATTAATATTTACGTTAAATCCTGACGGAAGTATGGATTATCTATTAGACAACAAGGGAACAACCTTTTTTAATGGTAATGCAGCTCATCAAGCTATAGCTGGTGGTGCAGGTGGAGGTGATGCGTGTCTAGATTTTGATACTTCAACGGTTAGTAACGTATCCTTTGCACCTGGCTCTGAAGATTGGAGCTTGGTAGCAGACCCTAGTTTTGAATCAAGAGGAACTCAAATGAACTTTTCTGATTCAGGATTTATGAGTTATTACGTTGGATCTTCTAGTTATGAAATTATTGAAATAACAGAAACAGAATTATATGTTAGAACTTTAGATGCTGCAGACCCAAATTTAGCATGGTATCATAAATTTACATCTACTCCTGGTGGGGGTGATTCAGATGATGAATATGTGTTCACAGATTTAGTATGGGAAGATGACTTTAATACTGATGGTGCACCAGACTCATCTAAATGGACTTATGATTTAGGAACTACAGATATTTTTGGTAATACTGGATGGGGGAACCAAGAAGCTCAAAGTTATACTGATAATGCAGAAAATGTGATTGTAGAGGGCGGATCTTTAAAGATTACAGCAAAGAAAGAAGGAAATGATTATACTTCTGCAAGAATCAAAACTCAGGGGCTATATGATTTTACATACGGTAGAGTTGAAGTAAGAGCAAAACTTCCCTCAGCACAAGGAACCTGGCCTGCTATTTGGATGTTAGGATCTAATCATCCAACTGCTGGATGGCCTTACTCTGGAGAGGTAGATATCATGGAACAAAGAGGGGATGATAAAGAAAGAGTTTTAGGAACAAGTCATTGGTATAACACAGCAGGTTCCAATAATGCAAGTTATGGTGAAAGCACTACTGTAGAAAATCCTTCTACTGAATTTCACCTATATACAGTAGAGTGGACAGAAGGTGCTGTTAAAATATTTTTAGATGATGTTAAGTATTATGAATTAACTAATTCTGCAGACTTGCCTTTTAATGCTGATTTCTATTTAATTCTTAACGTTGCCATGGGCGGTACTCTTGGCGGTGATATAGATCCTTCGTTTACACAAGACACAATGGAAATTGATTATATTAAAGTTTTTCAATAAAGAATTATCAAACAAGATAACATTTAGAGATTATCCATTGATAATGGATCCATATTAAAAAGTCTTGAATACTACTTGTATTCAAGACTTTTTAAATATTTAAATAATAATATACAAAAAAAATAGTAGTAAAAAGCTCTGTATTTGCTTGTAATACTCCATTGCAACTAATATAAAAAATGCTATTAACTATACAATTTATCCTTTCACCTATACAATACTACAACAGCGCCTATAATATACTAGTAAAACTATCCTAAATCATCGTAAGTTTCCCCATTGTTAAAAGGGTTTCATCAATAAAAGAATTTTTTTAACAGATTCTAGTAACTACCGTGTGTTATGTGTATGATTTTTGTAGAGGTTTTATTTTCTAAAAGATAAAAAGATACTATTAAATTAGCAAAAGATGATTTTTTATAAAATTTGTTATGAAATGAAATTGAATTTTTTATTCAAGAAAATTTTTCCATTGACTCTTTTATTATTTGTAGGAACACTTTCGGTTTTATCACAATCTGAAAAAGTTTCTATAACTAATTCCTTCAATGGTTTTTCTCTAAAAGTTGAAGGAAAAAATTTCATGATTAAAGGCGTTAATTGGGATGTAATTCCTATTGGAAAGAATGCTGTTGATGCTAATTTTTGGGAGGGTTCAGATGAGATTATAAAATCAGGATTAGATCACGAAATGTCTCTTTTAAGAGATATGAATGTTAACGCAATCCGCCATTATTCGGGTATTCCTGCAAAATGGATTCAATACATCTATGAAAACTACGGAATTCATACAATGATAAACCACTCTTTTGGAAGATATGGTATGTCTGTAGATGGAGAATGGAACCCAATTACAGATTACTCAGACCCTAAGATGCAAAAGATTTTATTGTCAGAAATTGAAATAATGGTTAGTAATTACAAAAATACACCTGGCCTTTTATTGTACCTACTTGGAAATGAAAATAATTATGGTCTTTTTTGGTCTGGAGCAGAAACTGAGGACTTTCCTGAGGAAGAAACCGAAAAAATGGCTGTTGGAGAAAAGTATGGCAGGCCTATGTATCGATTAATGAATACAGCTTCAAAAAAAATAAAAGAATTAGACACTAATCATCCTGTAGCCATTTGTAATGGAGACGATCTTTTCATTGAAATAATAGCCCAAGAATGCAAAGACATAGATATTTTTGGGGTGAACTCCTACAGAGGATATTCATTCACTAACTTATTCAAAACCGTAAAAGAAACGTTGAATAAACCCCTTCTATTTACAGAATTTGGAGCAGACGCTTTTAATGCAGTCACTAACACTGAAGACCAAAAATCTCAGGCTAATTATCTGCTTAAAAACTGGAAAGAAATTTACGAAAACGCAGCTGGAATGGGTATGTATGAAAATACTATTGGAGGTTTCACATTTCAATTTAGTGATGGTTGGTGGAAATATGATTTTGATAACAGGAAGAATGTGACCAAACACGATACGGTTTCTACATGGGGAAATGGAGGATATACCTCAGATTTTTTAACGGGTGAGAACAATATGAATGAAGAATGGTTTGGAATTTGTGCCAAAGGACCAACAAACAACAATGGCCTTTATAATTTGTATCCAAGAGCTGCCTATTATGTCTTAAAACAGATTCATCAATTTGACCCTTACAATGAGGGGATTAGTATAAGTCTCTTACATAAATATTTTCACGATCTTGATTTAAAAGATGCTAATGCTAAAGGAATTCAGAACAAAAAAACTCTTGAGATTTTAAATAAAAATAAAGATTCAGTTGTTCAAGCACTATGGAATAAAACAACTTCACCGGTATTTAATATTGCGTTTGATGATAACCCCACAGTATTGAAATTCACCTCTTTTAATGGAGCGTCCTTCAAACTTAGCGACAAAACTCCACTTACTACAAATAACACCTCAACAACTAAATTAGGAGTATTTACAAACTCTGGAAATAATTGGGAAGGAAATTATTTAGATCTTTTATCTCCTATTGACTTAGAAAAGGGAAATACCATAAAATTAGCCTTACATTCTAATCAGTCATTAGAAGTATTACTTAAATTAGAAAAAGTTGGTGATGAAAATAGTTCAATTGAACGCTCAGCATTTCATTCTGGAAATGAATGGGAGGAATTAAGTTTTTCATTTTCTTCATTAAAAAAATACAATAGATTGGTCATTTTTATTGATGGTCCCGGAACTACTTCTGGAGATTTTTACATTGATCAAATTCTACAATCAAATTCAAAAATTCAATTAAAAAAATAAAAAGTACTATACCAAATGAGTAACGAAACTAATATATTAACAAAAGAAACCTCATTAGACAATATGGATGTTGAATTGAAGTCTGTAATCATAGACGATGAAGTGTATTATCAGATTTCAAATAATGATTTGATGCGTCCTTTCTTTATGAGTATTGTAAGTGATTCTAATCATTGGATGTTTATATCAAGTAATGGAGGACTAACTGCTGGTAGAAAAAATTCTGAGTATGCTTTGTTCCCTTACTACACAGACGACAAAATTACAGAATCTGCAGATATTACCGGAAATAAATCTATTTTCAAAGTATCTAAAGATAACCAAGAATTTATGTGGGAACCCTTAGCAGTCAGGTCTTTAGGAAGCTATTCCACAACCCAGAATCTTTATAAAAATAAATATGGGAACAAAATTATTTTCGAGGAAATTAACCATGATTTAGAATTAATCTTTAGATACCAATGGAGTTCAAGCAATACTTTTGGATTTATTAAGAAATCTAAACTCATCAATACAAGCGATAGTGCCGTAAAAATATCTTTACTTGACGGGATTCAAAACATCATGCCAGCTAGTATTGGAAGCGACGAACAAAATCAATCTAGTAACCTTGTTGACGCATACAAGCGAAATGAACTTGAAGAAAAAACTGGTCTTGGAATTTTTGCATTAAGTGCCATATTAGTAGACAAAGCGGAAGCAAGTGAGGCCCTCAAAGCAAATGTAGTTTGGTCTTTAGGGTTAGACAACCCCAAATACCTTCTCTCTTCTTTACAATTAAATGATTTTAGGTTAGGAAAATCAATAAACCAGGAAATAGACGTAAAAGCTGAGAAAGGGGCTTACTTTTTAAATTCAGAAATTATATTAGAAAAAGGATCCTCAAAAGAGTGGATGATTATTGCTAATGTAAATCAAAATCATTCTAGCATTGCAAAATTATCAAAACAAATCCAAGAGGAATCATCTTTGATAGACATAATAAATGATGACATTAATACAGGAACTAGGCGTTTAGTTGATTTAAATTCTGCCTCAGATGCTATACAAATCACTTCAGACAACCTTAAAGATACCCGCCATTTTGCAAACACGCTTTTTAATATTATGCGTGGTGGAATTTTTGATAATAACTATCAAATTGAAAAGTGGGATTTTAAAAATTATTTAGAACAAGCAAATACAAAAGTTGCTTTTACCTCTGAGGAAATCATAGAAAAACTTCCAAAAGAATTTTCACTTTCTGATCTTCAAAAGATAGCATATGATAATGAAGATAAAAACTTTAGACGTCTTTGTTTAGAGTATATGCCATTAAAATTTAGCCGACGCCATGGAGACCCAAGTAGGCCCTGGAATAAATTTTCAATCAATACAAGAAATGAAATTGATGGTTCCAAAATATTAGATTACGAGGGTAACTGGAGAGATATCTTTCAAAACTGGGAGGCCTTAGCGCACTCATATCCAGAATTTATTGAAAGTATGATTCATAAATTTTTAAATGCCAC
>JABAZK010000035.1:0-2812 GCA_018608485.1 Flavobacteriaceae bacterium
ATTAATGAACATCCTGCAGTTGCAGAATCTGCTATTGTTGGTTTTCCGCACGATATTAAAGGAAGTGCTTTGTATGGATATATTACATTAAAAGACACAGGTGAAACTAGAAACCATGACAACTTAAGAACTGAAATCAATCAATTAATCACAGATAGAATAGGTCCAATAGCCAAACTTGACAAAATGCAATTTACCAATGGGTTGCCTAAAACACGTTCTGGTAAAATTATGAGAAGAATTTTAAGAAAAATTGCTTCTAATGAAACTGATAGTTTAGGGGATACAAGTACCTTATTAAATCAAGAAGTTGTTCAGGATATAATTGATAACGTACTCTAAAAGCCCTTGGTTTAATGGACATCACTTTTGAAATTTGGACCAAAGTAACTTCTACCATACTGTTTAGATATTTTGCATTTGCGAGTATAAGCTTTGTTTTGTTTTATGTGATCTTAAAAAAACCACTTTGGTATAGAAAGATTCAGAAGAAGATTCCAAAACTAACAGATTATAAAAGAGATGTCTTTTGGTCTCTAATTACCATTACCATCTTTGCAACTGTTATTATTTTTACGTTTGTTAAGTTTAATCACCTTACAAATACCTATAAAAATATCGAGGAATATGGGTATCCTTATTTATTCTTCTCATTTTTTTGGATGCTTATCGTTCACGATACTTGGTTTTATTGGTGGCATAGAATTATGCATCACCCAACCTTATTTAAATACGTTCATTTAGTACACCATAAATCTACAAACCCATCACCTTGGACAGCCTATGCTTTTCATCCTTTTGAAGCAATTATTGAAGTAGGAATTCATCCTTTTTTAGCATTTACAATTCCTTTATATGCTCCAGCTCTAGGGATGTTTTTTCTTTTTCAGATATTGTATAATGTTTATGGTCATTTGGGGTTTGAAATTTACCCTAAAGGATTTCATAAGCATTGGTTTGGTAAATGGATTAATACCTCAGTAGCTCATAATCTACATCATAAAAAATTTGATGGGAATTATGGATTATACTTACTGTTTTGGGACAGAATAATGGGAACACTGAGAAAAGATTATGATGAAGTTTTTGAGTCAGTTATTTAAAAAAAATTGAAAAGAAATCATTAACTTATAATAAAGATTTTAGATGCCAGATTAGAAAGTAATATTTAAATATTTTTTATTTTAAAATATATAATTAATCATAAACTCAAGAGTCCCATTATCATTTACTAATGTTAGTTCTGAAATTGTAATATCATAGCCAAATCCAAAGCTTAGTTTTTCTGTTGCCTTTAATAAACCATAAAATGAACTTGTCTCATCAAGCCTGTAATTAAATCCAGCTATAATTTTATCTCGAATATCAAAATATCCTCCAATATCATATGAGGTAGGAGCTCTTTTTACAATTCTAGTCATAATATTGGGAGTAAAAGTAAGATTATCATTAATAAAAAAATGATATCCAATTCCAGAATAATAATGAATTTCTTCAATAGCAGCTAAAGGGATATTTCCTGACTTTTCAAAACGTTGTCCTCTCAAAAAATTTGGAGAAGAAAAGCTTACATAAAATTTTTCACTTTGCAGTGTAATACCTGATCCAATATGTGGATTAAAAAAACTTTGGTTTTTACTAAATAGGGGATCATAATTAGAATCATGAGCTTTAGTTAAATCAATATTCACAAAACCACCTCCAAACTTCATTCCAAAATAAAGATTGGTAACTTCATTCAATTGAAGTTTATATGATAAATCTAAAGCAAAATCTGTTTGAGATAAAATAAATACTCTATCATTCAACATTGATATTCCAATCCCTAAATTTCTCCCAACTGGTTTAGAATATATTAAAGAGGTGGTTCTTGGTGAATCATCTATCCCTAAATATTGATAACGATGAACTAAATTTAATTTTGAAATATCATTAATTCCTGCATAAGCAGGATTAATTATATTCATGTTAAAATTATATAAAGTAAAATTTGATTCTTGTTGAGCATAAACATGGATATTGATAAAAAAAACAAATAAAATCACTTTAAATACTTTTAAACTTCTCATCATTGTAATTATCTTTTAAACTTAACTTAAACTGTTCTAAAAATTAATATAAATCCATCCCCTTATAGGCTTAAAATTATCCCCTAAATCTATTATATAAACATATGGCCCTGCTGGGAGTTTTATCCCCATAGCACTTATTTGGTTTGACACCCCATCCCAGTCATTCTTATAATAATTCTTTTTAAAAACTAACTTACCGGACCTGCTAAACACTCTAACAACATTCTTTGGAAATAAGTCTATATCCTGAATTACCCAAGTATCATTTATTCCGTCTCCATTTGGTGAAAACCCATAACTTCTCTCCATTAATATTCTTTCGGAACAGTTTGAGTTATCGTTGTCTAAACTATTAGTTATTCCATCATTATCACAATCTTGATTAACATCATCTATCCCATCACCATCATCATCATTATCACAAACATCTCCTATGCCGTCATTATCACTATCTAAACCAAAGATTGTAATATTTCTTACTACTTCATCAGCTATATTTCCACTTGAATCAACTACATTATATTTTATGGTGTAAGTTCCTAAAATACATGTATCAATAGTTAAAGAACCTCCCTCTAAAGAGATCTCTGTGGTAATATCTCCATCATAATTATCAAGTGCTGTGGCTCCCAAATCTGTGTATGAACTGCCTACCTCTAGTGTAACTGTTGAAGATCCTGTTAAGGTAATTACTGGAGGAGTGGTATCTACAACTTGAACCGTTCTGGTGACTTGAACTG
>JABAZK010000035.1:2912-4664 GCA_018608485.1 Flavobacteriaceae bacterium
CTACCTCTAGTGTAACTGTTGAAGATCCTGTTAAGGTAATTACTGGAGGAGTGGTGTCTGGAAGTGTAATTTCTAATTCTTGCTGGGATGAATCAATTAAAGTGTATCCATCAGAATTTGTGATTATAGCAGTTATTTCGTAGGTAGAAATTTGAAGAGTTGAGGTAATTTCTAAGGTCCATGAATTTCCAGAAATAGATAAATTTAAACTTGATTCGGTATACTCTACACCGTCAACCAAAATTGATAATTCTTCTCCAGCATTTAAAATAACTGTACCAGTTAAAATAGGGGTTTGATCATTAGTTGTTATAGAATCAACAGTTACTGGGCCACTGGGACTTAAAGACAAAGACAAAGTCAAGTAATCATTTAAAAGGTCCAAAAGACCATTTGTAGCAGCATTTCCAGAAACTGATCCTCCTGTTATGGTTAAAGCTTCCCCTATAAAAGTTAATCCAATGTATTTTGAACTATCAATATCATAAAATCCTGAAGAAGTAATTAACTGATGAGATGAAGAGGGGCTAAAAACCATGGTAGAAGGACTATTTCCACTTGGGGATCTCCATTTAATAAATCCATTAATAGAATGAACTACTCCGTTAAAATCAGTTATTAAAACTTCTCCAATAATATCATTACCTTGAGAGACAAATACCCCACTTGAAGACAATTGTGTAAATTTAATATTAGTCCATCCTAAGCTTGAAAGGTATACTGCATTTGATGCTGAATTATTACCAGTATTATCACCAACAAAACCCTCATTAAAAGAAACGGATACCAGTGAGGAAGATTGACTATTAGATTTTATCGAAAAATTTAAATTTTCACAATATAAATCTGTAAAAAAAAAGAAAATTATGGTAAAAGATATTAATCTTAGATACCTATCATGAATAGTTTTCATAATTTAATTTTTGTGATGATTAATTTAAGAAAACTTAGGGAGCATAAAAGCTGTCTCTAGCTCCTCCTTCAACAAATAATGCGCGCATTCTATCTTTTTGCCCAATACTGAACATTTGCATACAAGCATCATTAGTGTAATCCATATAATTCATTGTCATATCAGCAGATCTACAGTGACTAGTGGGGTAATTAGGGCAACCATAGTTGGGCCTATCAGATTTTGGAGTATCTGAAACAAAATCATCTCTATTACAGCGTCCATCACCCCATATATGCCTTAAATTTAACCAATGGCCAACTTCATGTGTTCCTGTTCTTCCTTTATCAAATGGAGAGGTAGCTGTTCCATTTGTTCCAAAATAATTTGTACCTATTACTACCCCATCAGTTGAACTACTACCTCCTGGAAATTGAGCATATCCCAAAATACCTCCTCCAATATTACCAACCCAAATATTTAGATATGTTTGAGGAGATATCACATCAGAACCTCCTTGACTATTAAATTTTATATCATCATTAGTTCCAAAACTTGTTCTCGAGGTTTGTTTTCTAATAATTTGACTCAAACTAAATTCAATTTCTGTATTTCCAATATTATCTGTAAATTCTGAAGGAACAAGATTTAAATCTCCATTAGTTGCATTAAAGTCTTCATTTAAAACCAAAATTTGACTTACAATTTGAGAGTCACTTATATTTTGAGAGCTAGTGTTATATAATACATGAACAATCACAGGAATATTTATAATTCCTGTTATAGGGGTAGGTCCGGGGTCACTGCCACCACCACCATTTCCACCACCATTTCCACCGCCATTTCCACCGCCATTTCCA
>JABAZK010000035.1:4764-7427 GCA_018608485.1 Flavobacteriaceae bacterium
GCCACCACCACCATTTCCACCACCATTTCCACCGCCATTTCCACCGCCATTTCCATTACCGGGCTTTAGGTTATTGCGAACAAGTAGACTTCTTGTGTTATATTCAATATCATACATTTTTTTTTCAAGATTATTATCTTCTCTGAGTAACCTATTTAAGTTGTTCATTGTAAAACAAGTCTTTTGAGACAAGTTTTCATTAGTGCTTAAATTGGTGTATGTGTTTTGAGATTGATCTGTGTAAACATAGAAATCGGACATATCAATTTTAATTTGATTTAAAGTATCTAAATCATTAACTTCCAAAACTGATTCACTAACACAAGCACTTAGAGATATTAAAAATATTATTAAAATATTATTTTTCATGACAATGATTTTTAAAATTATATAGTTAATTTATTAACTTAATTAATCAAATTTTCTAATTATTTTTTTTAATTTTAAACAAAGAACAATTTTTTAAAAAAAAGAACATTTTTTAGATGTGAGATTGTTTGTGAAAAGAGTTTCAGGGTTTAACTATGTAATTATTAAGGCTAAGTTTTTAAAGGCATTATAGATAGTCCCAATAACAAGTATATATATATTGTTTGTCAGCGAGTTAAATAGATTAAGAAAAATACTAAAATGACAATGTTTTAGATAGCTAAAAAACTTTATATTCGTTATTATGTATTCAGTTATATCTCGTAAAATTTTATTATATCTTTTTTTAATGAGTTGTCTAATTGGATGTAACTCTGAGACTAAAAATAGCAGATTTTTTTTGAAATTTTACAGGAAAGTAAAGAGCCAATTATTAAAAAAGTACTTTCAGACTTAAATAGCTACGAAGTACAGATTTTATTCACTAGAATTCACCGAGATTCTCTTGGGCTTCCAAAATTTGAAAGGCATACTTTTCAAGAAAATTCTAAGCAATATTTTTATCCAGCAAGTACTGTAAAACTTCCAGTAGCCATTCTTGCTCTTCAGAAAATAAGAAAACTTCAATCTCAGGGAATACCTATTAAAGCAGATACACCGTTCACCGTTTTATACAGTGAAAATGTGATTAAGAAAACTGATTCTACCCATCCAAAAAGCAAGTTGACAATTGCTCACTTAATAAAAAAGATTTTTTTAGTAAGTGATAACATGGCATTCAATTACTTATTTGATTTTATAGGTAGAGATGATGCAAATAAAGCTATTCATAATATTGGTATTACTAATTTTAATTTATCACATAAGTTTTCAGATTCAGTGAATAAGAATAGTACTCCTCGTTTTATTTTTTTCAATCAGAAGGGAGACACTCTTTATAATCAGGCTCCTATTATATCTAACCAAAAAATAAAAAACACTCATTTAGATGGAGTATTGAAAGGCAAAGGGTATGTAAAAGATGGAACTGTAATTGAGGAGCCCATGGATTTTTCAGAAAAAAATTATGCTTCAATAGTTGCGTTAAATCAAATTCTTGAACGAATAATTTTCCCAAAGGTTTTTAGTAGAAATGAACAATTTAACATTGAACCAGAAGATTATTTCTTTTTAAGATATTGGATGAGTAGAACTCCAAATGAGGTAACTATACCATTTTACGATAGGGAAACTTTCTTTGACAGCTATTGTAAATTCTTTATTTATGGAGATAAAAAAGGAGAAATGACAAATAACACAAGAATCTACAATAAAGTTGGCTTGGCTTATGGGACCATTACAGATTTGGCCTATGTGAAAGATAGAAACGGGATAGAGTTTTTTTTAACAGCAACAATTTTAACAAATAAAAATGAAATTTTTAATGACAACAAGTATGAATACGATCAACTAGGAATTCCTTTTTTAGCAGCCTTAGGTAGAGAAATATATCAATTTGAAATAAATAAAAATTAGTGTTACAAGAATAAAAATTGTTAGTGTTAGATTTTTTTAAAAGATTTGTATCTAACTTTAAAATAGGTTAATTATGAAAAAAGCAAGATTTTATTTAGTTAGACTTCCCATTATATCAATTACAATCTTCTTTTTTTGTTGTGTAATTGCTGCATTATTATATCCAGGCTCACATAAAGAAATTATCGGCTATCAATCAGATTACTACTCATTTACTCATAATTTCCTTAGCGAATTAGGAAGTTTCAAAACAAATACAGACGAGATAAATACTGCAATTATTCAAAAAGACAATACCCCGTCTATGCTCCTATTTAATGGTAGTTTAATTTTAATTGGGGCAACTTTAATGCTATTTTATTTAAATTTCAAAAAAGTATTTGGTCTTGTTGAAGACTCAAGTAAGTCACTATTTTATTCTAAAATTACCATGCCTGTAGGCTTACTGGCAGGATTCTTTTATGCTGGAGTTGGTTTCGTGCCTCATGATCTTCATTTTGGGGCTCATGTTTTTTTTGCAAATTCTGCCTTTCTAACGCTCTTCTTCCTGTGTATTCTTCATAGCATTACAGTTTATCATTCTAATTTCCTCAGCAATACCTATGTTATTGGCTATATAGCCTTTTGTATCGTGCTATTTATTTATTTGAGGATTATATTTTTTGGCCCCCAGATTGGTCCTGGAAAAATATATAGCGAAGCAGATCTCATGTTACAAGTAATCGCTCAAAAGTCAATTGTACTTACATTTATGGCTGCCATACTTCACCAAGTTTATG
>JABAZK010000072.1 GCA_018608485.1 Flavobacteriaceae bacterium
ACTTGTCTTAATTGAATAACAATTAAGTCATTTACTGGATCTATCCAAAAAATGGTACTGAATGCACCACCCCATCCATAAGCTCCATCAGGTTTTCTAGGATGATTTTTAGCAACATCAAAACCAAAACCAAATTCTAGTCCTGGTCTAAATTTGAGTGAATCAAGTTGATTTTGATGCATAGATTCAGCTGTTTCAGCTTTTAGTAGGATAGTACCGTTTAGTTTTCCATTATCTAACATTGCTTGACAAAAAAGAAAATAATCACGAGCTGTACCAGTTATTCCTCCTCCTCCAGAATAATATGTTTTTGCTCCTTCTGTAGGGTAATTAGGAATATAAAAAAGCTGCTGAATATTTGGTATCTGGGTAATTTTACCAGTAGGCGTTGGCATAAAAGCTTTAGTAAGTTTATTACTCAAAGAATCATTAAAATAAAAATCGAGCATTTTAATTCCAAGAGGTTCTGTAATTTTTTCTCGAATGTAATCATCCAAATCTTTACCTGAGGCCACTTCAACTACTCTACCTAATACATCTGTATTTAAACCATACATCCATCTAGTTCCTGGTTCAAAAGCAAGGGGTATGTTTCCAACCTTACTCATTGTCTCTTTGGTAGTCATTGGTAAGAATGTATTTAGGTCTGGTATTCCATTTTTAGCAAGTATAATTTGATAAACATTTGGACTTGTAAAACCATATGGAACTCCAGATGTGTGAGTTAATAATTGTCTGATGGTAGGGGTGGTAATAGACGGTGAACTAGTCCAACTTGAATCTGCTGGGTTAAAGCTTTGTAAAATAGTTGTTTCTTTAAATGTTGGAATATAATTTCCTACAGGTTCATCTAACTTTATTTTTCCTGCTTCAATTAATTGCATAGCAGCTAAAGATACTATAGGTTTAGTCATAGAAGCTAGTCTAAATAAATGATCTTTTCTGTAGGGTTCAGTTCTTAATGAATCTGACCAACCTATCTCAGACTCATAAACAATTTTACCATTCTTGGCAATTAAAGTAACAGCACCAGGGTATTTTTTTGCATCTACAAAATCCATCACCATTTTTTCAATTTTTACAAGGCTATCAGAAATCATACCCACTTCTTTGGGTGTTGCAAATTCAAATTTATTAGATGTTTTATTTTGTTGTTGTTCTAAGCAAGAGCTTATTAAAAAACAAACGATAAGAAAAAAGGTGAGAGTAGTTCTATTCATTTTGATTAAATTTGATTGAGTTTGATTTCAAGTTAAATTTTAGATAACTTAATGGGATTTACCAAAAACTAAACAATATACATTTTTTAAGTTTTAAAAACGTTTTCCAATTGAGATACCAACTCTACCAGCTACTTCAATTGGATCATAAGAATCATCACTGTTATTTAATATATTCCTTCCAATTCCGCCAAATATTTCAGCAACAAAACCACTTTTTGTGACCCATTTACCTCCAACTGAAACTCCTAAAGAGAATTCAGTTATATTCTTCTCAATGTTATTATAGGTAGATTCATCATAATCATAGTAGAGATCTTTATAACGATGAAGCATTCCAAAACCTTCTATAAAAAAACCTCTTGCATATTTATTAGAGAAATAAACTCTATAATTGGGTGTAATTGAAAAATTCCTGTAATAATCAAAATTATTATTTTCATCAAATCCAAACTGAATATCAACCCCAAAAGAAGCCTCCTTATTAATTAAATATTCATAGGACACATCTATCCATCCTGAGGCAATAAGCGTTAATGCATTTAAGGTGATTTCATTTTTCTTGTTGGTATCTTGAGGGATTAAATCTTCTTGGGCATTTGAAATGGTTGAATAAATACAAAGTATTACTAGAGCAATTTTTCTCATGAGTTAAATTTTAATTTTTACAAATATCAACAATTATGCCTAATTAAAAAATGGCTTTTAAATTAATTGATCCCGTATGAATAGTTTTAGAATTCAAACTCTTTCTCCCTTTATAATTTAGATTTAAGTTTAAGTAAGAATTTAGTTTTTTACTCCATAAAAAAGTCCAAGTGTAATTGGTGCCTTCTTGAAGACCCTCTAACATTTGATATCCAACAGGTGAGTTAGGGTTTCCGTCAAATTCATTAAAAAAAATTGTAAAATTAGCATTAAATTGTGTTGTTGACTTTCGTTGGTAAAAGTATTCAATTCCAATTTTTTGCTGTTTTAGTTTTTCAAATTCTAAGAGGTTATTCTTTTTATCTTTTACATGATAAAATGCTGAAAACCGGTTGTCATTATCTAAAACATAACTTATTTTTGGTTGGAAAGCATAGGTGTTTATTTCATAATTTCGATTGTTAAAATTTTCAGTTTCTAAATTATTTTCTGAAAGTTTCCCTTGTAAATCTATCAGCCAAAATTTACCAAGCTTATGCTGAAAATCGATTTGTTGATACCTAATGTCTGTATCTTGGCTTCCGATACTATATTGTTGTTTATTTTCGGTTTTTGCAAATGTATACGTAGTGCTATATTTCTGAAGTCCTCTATTAAAATACAGACTATTTCTAATAGAATAGTTAATACTTATCTGATTATTTGTATCTGAAATGAAAGGATTTAAACTAAACTTGTTAGCGGTGCGTTCTACTTCATTGCTACTGCTTAAAAAAAACTGATGGTAGAATTTTGAAAGTATTTTTTTAATCCCTGTTTTGTTAGCCCATTGATTAGCATTTAACGTAATAGATTGGTTTATTTTAGCACTTTGGGTAGGGATAAATTGCAAGTTTGGTAATGGAACTCGTAAGAAATTTGCCTGATCTTGAAATTCTGCAATTTCGAATTCATCAAACTCTTGAATTCCATTATCATTGTAGTCTATCCAAGTATAAAAACCCTGTCCTGCCTCAACTTCTACATAGACAAAATCTTGTTGTGCCACATTACCTGAAGAGGTTTCGTATCTAGTGCCAAGAGTAATAAAATTTTTAAAAAAGTGTTGGTTGTAAATAATTCTTGAATTTAATGACTTTTGATTGTCTGAAAAGGTATTTTTTGTTTCTCTGTAATTTGCAAATAAAGATAGATTTGTTTGTTCTGTTTTAATAATTTTAGCATCTAAGTAGTAGGTTTTTCTATTGTTTATTTCTGTAAACTTATTATTTCTTATACTGTCATTATCTCTATAACTATATCCAATTTTTGCATATACTTTTGTACTATCTCCTAAACCTACATATGCTTCATATTCTTTAAATCTATGATTGGTAAGAATAGATTCTTGAGAGGGTTTTATTTTTCCATCATTATTTTCTAGATTTAAAAATCCACCAATCCAAGAACTAGACATACTCTGCTCTAATCCAGCTTTTACCCTAAGAAAAGTATTGTTTTGTAGCGTAGAATTATTTGATAAAAAACTACTATTTGTATAAAAAGAGGTAGTATTAAATTGCATTTTAGACTTGATTAAATGCTTATTTCCATCAAAATTATCTGAAAACTGAAGTTGTTGAAATGAATAGGTTAAGAAATTTTCTTCTCCATTTTTTAGGCTAATATCAACGCCTATTTGTTGTTGGTTACCTGATGGATTAACTAAATTCCAATCTCTATTAAACTCTACTGATTGAAATCGTTGAATGGTTTTAAAATTCTTGTGTATAAACAGGTAGTTTACATCACTAGTGAGTTTCCATTTCTTATCTAACAATAGTTGTTTCCATTGTAGCTTTGTAGCAGCTCCCTTATTTAGATTGTTATCTATGGTAGAGAACAAATTTTGATCACTATTACTAAATGCTAATTCTGATGAAATTACAGACTTACTAGTTGGTCTAAACGTAGAATTCAGAACAGCTACTTGCAATTTTGTTGGAGCTATTAATTGTGTAATTGGACGATAGTTTCCTAGATTAGTTCCAACATGTAAAAATACATTTCCATTGGCAAATGTGTTCTCTAATATATAATCTCCTTCATTAGTACCAACATTTTTAAACGTTACCGTAAATAAATCATCATTTTGGTTGGTAGAATATTCATAATATTCTGTTGTTCCGGTTTGTACTTTTTTATACAGAATCCTGTTTGCATCATATACATCTGGATAGGCACTTTCTCCCACCATTAAATCTGTATTGTTACCAGCGTTTGCTAAAACTTCTTTTTGAATTTCTGTTAGATTTGACTGTATTGGCTGATTTTTGACATCATTTTCGTTGTAAAAATATCCAGAGAGTTCAATTTTATCATCTTTATATTCTGCTTTTTCATAACTTACAAATCTATTGTAATTTCTATTTGAGTATTGAAATTCTACACGAATACGCATGTCATTAGTGATGGGAAAAGTAGTGTTAAAACGAATTTCACCAATATTGTAATCTATCAGGTAATCATCATTTATTCCTTTGGCAATAGCAGAGCCATTTACAAAAACTTTTTCACTACCGGCAATGATTACAAAGTTAGGTTCATTATTGGGGCCAAATATTTTATAAGGCCCCTGATTTCCCTCACGTCCAATAAAATTGTATGAACTAAACTGCCCTCTTACAATAGCCCCAGATGCAGCTGCATTGGTTTTTTTAGTAAGGTTTGCTTCAACTTCTAAACCAGACACTTGTTTTTCAAAAGCTAAAAAGTAGCTTTTTTCATTCTTTAAACTAATATCTCCAGCTTTCACTCGCCAATCTTTGCTATATAATTCTATAAATATTCTATCGAATTCTGTAATGCTTTGTGAATAACCATTTTCTTGTAGAGGAATATTTGTATCAAATATATTAGCACGAATAGATACTTTGTCAGAAAGTTTTCCTTCAATGTTTATATCCATTGAAGAATTTGTTACGGTGCTTTGATTATTTCCTGAGGTAATTCCTCTGTTTATATATCCACTTGTTTTTAAACCTTCAAATAATGTTAACTCAGATGGTTTCTTGTTCGTTGTTAAGCTATAAAGTGTGTTTGTATTGCTATTGTTAGGCACAATAAAACGTTTATCAAAAGGGCTGTATGTTTTTGTTATAAATTCTGGGTATTTAAAATATTCAATGGTAATTTCCTTGTAGGTTGCAGCATCAATAATTAAAAGAGCATTGTTATATAAAACTTCATATTCAGTAGGATATAGTATTTTTTTTTGATGATCTAAAACTCTAAAATTTTGAGGATTTATTGCAACAGTATCAAACTTAATGGTGTCTTTAGAAACCATAATTTTCTTAGATCTAAAATCTGATGAATTATTTTGACCATTGACAAAAAAGCCAATAAAGAATAGCAATAAAAACCAGCCTTTTTTTATCATATACTAGTAACGTAGTTATTCTAGAATTAGTCTAAAACAGTGATTGTTGTTTAATAAATGAATTTCTATTTATGTTCTAAACCTATACTTAAAGTTGTTAAACAACAACTAGAGTCTACAAATTTATGAGAGTTTTATAATATGTGAACTTATATTCCAAAAACTTCCTTTGAATTTTCAGTTGTAATTTTAGTAATATCATGGAAGGAAACCTCATAAATAGTGGCTAATTTTTCAATAACATGGGTAATGTAACTGCTTTCATTTCTCTTTCCTCTAAAAGGAACAGGAGCTAGATAAGGTGCATCAGTTTCTAGAACAATATGTTGTAATGGAATTTGAGAAAGAAATGTATCTATTTTTCCATTCTTAAATGTGGCTACCCCTCCAATACCAAGCTTCATGTTGTATGAAATTGCTTTTTTAGCTTGCTCCAAAGTTCCAGTAAAACAATGAAAAATACCACGTAAATTAGGTGCTTTTTCTTGTTCTAATATCTCGAAAATTTCGTCAAAAGCATCTCTGCAATGAATTACAATTGGAATATTTTTTTGTTTTGCCCATTGTATTTGTAATTTGAAAGCCTCTTGTTGTTCGGCTAGAAATGTCTTATCCCAATACAAATCAATTCCTATTTCACCAATGGCAACAAATGATTTTTTATCTATCCAATCTTTAACATGTTGTAATTCACTTTTAAAGTTTTCTTTTACTGAGGTAGGGTGTAATCCCATCATTAAAAATACATCACTTGGATAATTTTCTTTTAGAGAAAACATTCTTTCAGTGTAACTACTGTCAATAGCAGGAATAAAAAATCGCTGAACTCCAGCATCTTTGGCTCTTTGGATCATAGCGTCTCTATCCTGATCAAATTGCTCTGAATATAAATGTGTGTGAGTGTCTGTTATCATGTTATGATGCCTAATGCTTGTTGAACAAAACAAAAAAGTGTTGTCAGAAAAATAATTTATTTAAATGTATTTTTGATACTTCAAAAATACATTTAAATGAGTGGTCTAAAAAAACTATTGTACAAAAAGAAATACATTCAAATACCTCTAAAGAAAATGATTACCAATCACATGGAACTAAATGCGACTATTAATGGGGTAGTAGGCAGGTTTATTTTAGATACTGGGGCTTCAAATTCTTGCGTTGGAATTGGCAAGATAGATTATTTTAAAATTCAAGCAGAAAAAAGTGAAACGAAGGCTGCAGGAGCTGGTGCAACAGATATGGAAACCCAACAATCCGAAAATAATAATTTAGAGATTGGAAAATGGAAGAATAAAAAATTTAGTTTGGTGTTATTTGATTTAGTACATGTAAATAAAGCTCTAACTCTGCACGAAGCTGAGGAGGTTCATGGAATTATAGGAGCTGATATTTTACAAAAAGGGAAAGCTGTTATCGATTATAATAAGAATGTATTATATCTAAAAAAAATAAAAAAACAGGATTAGAATTGTATCTTTGATACCGCTAAAACAATATACCTATGAGCTTGCAAAAACAAATAATGGAAGAATTAAAAACAGCAATGAAATCTAAAGATGTTGTTGCTCTTCAAGCATTAAGAGCTGTTAAATCTGCTTTTTTATTAGCAAAAACAGAAACAGGGGCAGGAGATGATTTAACAGAAGACCAAGAAATGAAGATTATCCAAAAGCAAGTGAAACAGCGTAAGGATAGTGCTGCAATTTTTATTGACCAAGGAAGGCAAGATTTAGCAGATCCAGAATTAGCTGAAATTGCAGTTCTTGAGAAGTTTTTGCCAGAAGCATTGTCTGAAGATGCCATAGAAAAAGTAGTATTAGATACTATTGCTAAAACTGGAGCAGCGGGTATGAAAGACATGGGTAAAGTAATGGGAATGGTTTCAAAACAATTGGCAGGTCAAGCAGATGGAAAGACCATATCCGGAATTGTTAGAAAAAATTTAGTTTAAATATAATGTAAGGCCTCGTGGCGCAACTGAATAGCGCACTGGATTTCGGCTCCAGCGGTTATAGGTTTGAATCCTATCGGGGTCACTTGATAATGA
>JABAZK010000091.1 GCA_018608485.1 Flavobacteriaceae bacterium
TATCTAGCTTTTCTAATCCTTGTTCTTTCATGTCTGTAGGGTTCATAAAAATAACTCTACGTTCATTTATAATCCCACGATACCTATCATCTAGTCCGTATATGGTTGTATTGTATTGATCATGAGTTCTAATGGTCATCATCACAAATTGATCCTTTTTTAGGATGATATCTGATATCCTATTGCGTGTAAAATTAGCTTTACCTGTTTGAGTAGGAGAGAAGTCTTTATTTCTTGCATTATTTGGTAAATAAAACCCCCCTTTATTTCTAATTCGTGTATTGTAATCTTCAAAACCTGGAATAGTAGCCTCTATTTTGTTTCTGATGTTATCATAGTCTTTAATCAATTCAGACCAATTGAGGGAAGTATTAGACAGACTTTCTTTAGCCATACCAGCTACAATGGCTGCTTCGCTGAGCAAAGCCTCAGATAAAGGCGCTAAATGTCCAGAAGAAGAATGTACAACACCCATAGAGTTTTCTACACTTATAAACTGAACTCCTTTTTCTTGTATATCTTTTTCAGATCTTCCCAAGCATGGGAGTATCAATGCTTTTTTTCCGTGAATTAAATGACTTCTGTTTAATTTGGTAGATACATGAACGGTGAGTTCACAATTTTGAAGGGCTTTGGCAGTATATTCTGTATCTGGAGTAGCAGAGAGAAAGTTACCACCCATACCAATAAAAACCTTCGCCTTTTTTTGATACATTGCTTCAATGGCGTCTACAACGTCGTATCCATTTTTTCTTGGAGCTTTAAAATTAAATTCTTTTTCTAAATTATCTAAAAACTCTTTTTTTGGTTTTTCCCAAATACCCATGGTTCTGTCTCCCTGCACATTTGAATGACCTCTAACAGGGCATGTACCAGCGCCTTGTTTACCAATACTACCTTTTACTAATAATAAATTTACAACTTCACGTATATTATCTACAGAGTTTTTGTGTTGGGTTAATCCCATAGCCCAGCATATAATAATTTTTTTCTTAGCAGCTATTAATATTGCAGCTTCTTTTATAATTTCAAGATCAATGCCTGTCTGAGGAATTAATTCGTCAATGGAGTAGGTTTCTAAATCTTTAATAAAATCATCATATCCTAAAGTATTTGAATTGATAAATTCATGATCAAAAATAGTTCCAGGAAATTTCTGTTCTTTTTCCCACAATAATTTTAAAATTATTTTTAGTAATGCAACATCTCCATTTATTTTTACTTGCAAAAAGATATCGGTTAGTTTCTGTCCTTTACCAATCCATTTAAGCGGATTCTGAGGATCCTTGTACCTCATTAAACCAACTTCGGGTATGGGGTTAATTGTAATGATCTTTCCCCCTCTTTTTTTTGTTTTTCCTAGTGCAGTTAACATTCTAGGATGATTTGTACCTGGGTTTTGCCCCATTACAATTACTAATTCGGCATGATTAAAATCTTCTAGAGTTACAGAACCTTTTCCAATTCCTAGAGTTTCAGTAAGGGCTACACCACTAGACTCATGACACATATTTGAACAGTCGGGTAAGTTGTTTGTACCATATTTTCTTACAAATAATTGATATAAGAATGCAGCTTCATTACTAGTTCTTCCTGAGGTGTAAAAAATCGCTTCATCTGGTGACGGTAACGATTTTAATGCAGTACCTATCATGCTAAAAGCATCCTCCCATGAAATTTCCTCATAATGGTTTCTTCCTTCTTTAACAACAACTGGATGAGTAATTCGCCCTTTCTTTCCTATTTCATAATCTGACAATTTTGATAATTTTGAAATTGAATGAGTTGCAAAAAAAAGAGGGGAGACTCTGTTTTTTGTAGCCTCTTCCGCTACAGCTTTTGCTCCATTCTCACAATACTCTGCTAAGAAAGCTCTTTTTTCGTCTGGATCTGGCCAAGCGCATCCTGGACAATCAAATCCATTCTTTTGATTTAAATTAGCTAGTAACCCAATACCTTTTTTTAAACCCACTTCGTCTTTTATATGAGTAATAGCAGATTTAATAGCTGAAAACCCAACAGCCGAAGATGGAATTTCCTCGAATTCTATACCTGTTAGTTTTTTAGGTGGTTGTGCATGTATTTTTTTAGTGCTCATATTTTATTTTTTTTCTAAAAAGCTAGGATTTGAATACACAGTCATTTTATTCTCTCTTGTAAATCCTATTAAGCAAATACCAAATTCTTTGGCAAAATCTACTGCCATGGTTGAGCAGGCTGAAACAGCTACTATTACTGGTATTTTTGCTAAAAAAGCTTTGGAAACAATTTCATAAGAAACACGTCCGCTCACCAATAAATACATTCCGCTTTTTAATAGTTGTTTTTGTAATAGACTCCCTACACATTTGTCCACAGCATTGTGCCTTCCAATATCTTCTCTGCTAGCAAGTAATTTAAATTGATTATTAAAAATACCTGCGGCATGGCTCCCACCAGTTTTTTTAAAAGTTTCTTGCTCTTTTTGTAAAGGAGCAAACATCTTTAATAAGTTTTCAGAAGAAAATGATATTTTTTGTTCAATTTTATTACCGTTAACTTGTATGTCTTCTAGTTGTTGTTTTCCGCAAATACCGCAGGAAGAAACAGACAATAAGGTTCGTTTAGTTAAATACCCTTTTCCCAAATCACTTGGAGCAATAGTTACATTCACAATACTTGGAATATTAAATTTATCTTCAATAATTTCAAAAGGTATTGGAAGCAATTTTTTATAAATATCTTCAGCATACAATAACCCAAGAACTAGATCTTGATCATTACCTGGAGTTCTCATAACTACTGTATACGATTCCGTATTTATATTGATTTGTAATGGAGCTTCGATAACCAATTCATCTGTAGTTATTGATTGTTTTTGATTAATAATATGAAGTCCTTCGTAGGTGTTTGTTTGCATGAGATACCCTATAAAAAGTAATGATAACAAACTTAGTGAAAAATATGGTACAAATAATTAAAAGCCTTTATTTATAGGAGTTCATAGTATATTTAAACGTAAATAAATACTACTTAACTATAGTTTTTTGCAATAGATACAAGTAAATTTATTATGAATGTTTGTAGTAAAAAATAAATAGTCATCTCCACCATCTTTAATTTTTAGTTCTTTTCTGATTTGAGCTACACTCTTGTTAAAATTCCTAGTGGTAATATTTGCTTTTTTATTAGGTAACAGTTTTACTATTTTCTTTTTATCGTAGGGAAGAATAGCGAGTATTTTAAATCCTCTCCCTGGGAATTTTATATTTTTTTTTGATGTATATAAATGTGAGTGTTGATGGATTTTGTATACATCTAACTGCGTTGTGATTTCATGAAAACCTCCTGATTTAAGAATAGCTGCATTAGGTTCGTATAAGTAATCTAGCGGTTCTTGATAATTAGATATTGATCTTTCATTTAAGACGAAATTAAATTTTTGAATGTTTTTATTCGAAAAATTAATTGTGTGAATTGAAACTAATCCATTGTACTCTTTTTCTAAAAGATATAGTAATTCTTTTACATCATTGTTAATTGCTATGATGTGAATTTCTTTTACATATTTTAGTTCTTTGCTTGCACTTGTAATGTCTAGAATTGGAGAGTTTTTTATGAGTATTGTTTTTGTTTTGTTAAATAACAAATCAATATATTTTGGAATATTTGGTTCACAATCCTTTAATAAAAAAACCTTTCCCTTTAAATCACTTCTTCTAGAAGGATCCACATAAATAACATCAAAAAGGTCACTAGGTTTTTTAAGGTATTCAATTCCATTTTCATCCAAACAAGTAATGTTTGTTTTATTTAGTTGTTTAAAGTTATGTGATGCTATTTTAGAGAGATTAGTATCTATTTCACAATGAACAACCGTATTAAAAGAGGAAGAAAAGTATAAAGAATCTACTCCAAAACCACCTGTTAAATCTAACAGTCTCTTACCTGAAACTAAAGAAGCTTTATATTTAGCTGCAGTCTCTGATGATGTTTGTTCTATACTTAATTTTGTTGGATAATATATATTCTTAGTACCGAACCAAGTTGGAAGTTTTTTTTCTGACTTCTGCTTACAAATCACCTGATTGGCAACTTCTTGCACAGTAACTCCTTCAAAAGGAATACCTTTTAAAATTAATTTATGAATATCAGATTTTAAATGGTTGTTAATATACTCTTCAATATCCTGTTGTAAAATTCTTTCGTTCAATAGTTTAAATTTCCTTAGTAAGTGATGAAACAATTTTATTATCAGACATAAATTCCTTTAAGATAACCTTTAAAACAGTATAGGATGGAACGGCTATAATCATTCCTAGAGGACCAGCTAATAAACCGCCAATGATAATTATTAAGAAAATTTCTAACGGATGAGATTTCGTAGTTTTTGAAAATATGATGGGCTGACTTGCAAAATTATCTACCACCTGAGCTATGATAAAACCAATCATTACATAAACGGTTTTTGGGAGGATCTCTAACTGAAAATCAAGGTTTTGTCCCAAGCCGCTCGTCATTGTTAGAACAATCATTAGAAAGGCACTAATCAATGGTCCAATGTATGGAATTATATTAAGTAGTGCACACAAGAAGGCAATCACAACCGCATTAGACACTCCAAAGATTAATAGTATTAAGGTATAAATAATAAACAAAATAGAAATTTGAATGACCAAACCAATAAAATATCGTGATAATAAGTCGTTTATTTTTTCCAACGAATGAGAGAATTTTTTTTCAGTACCTTGAGGTATCAACGTTACTAAAGCATTTTTAAATAGTCTACTATCTTTCATAAAAAAGAAAGTGATAAACAGCACGGAGAAAAGCCCAATACTGAAGGATCCAAGTGCTCCTACAATTGAATTGAGTAAATTAGGAATAGTTTTTAAACTTGTAAATACATCGGCACTTTGTAATTCACTTAATATATTGATATTTTTAGAGGTGAAGTAATCGTTAGCTTGTGTAATTAGGTTCCCAATATTTTCTTCTAATGCTGTTGTTTTTAGTAAAGAAAGGCTTTCTCCCTGTTCTATAACTAAAGGGATGAACATTCCAGTAATTCCTATAATTAGAGTCACAAAAAGAACCATTGTGCTAATAACGGCGACAGTATTGGGGAATTTTAGTTTTTTCCTTAAAAATAAAATGATGGGTTTTGAAATCAATGCTATAATAGCAGAGATAATTATGTAAACCAAAACAGATTGAATAGTAAATAAAAAATATCCAAGTCCCATAACTCCCAGTATGATGGCTACTGCTCTTAAAATTCCGTTTGTAATTATTTTTGAATTCATTTAATTATATCCTTTTACATCCCCCATATTAATTTTTCTACCACTCAAATATCTGTGATTTTTGGGTAATAGGGTACCTGATTCTGTTTGCGTCCACTCTTCCCAGCTTACATATGTTCCCTTTTTTTTCATTTTTTGAACATACATCTGAAAACTAATCGGAAGATAGTTCTCATCTAATGTCCATGTGTAAGAATCTCCAGGAGTTGTTCCACCTGTAGAATATTTTACATGAAGAGACTCTTTTCCATCAATCATTTCAATACTGCGATAAATTCCAGGTTCAAATAATTTATGAGGAGCTACCAACCAAAAGCTATCATTATTGAAAAAATTGAGAGCTCTGTTTACAAGATTTTTATTAAAAGAAACTTCTTTACCATTTAGATATACACTACTTTTAGTTAAATTATTTGGATGTAATAATACCCTTGCATCGTTCCATTTAACATCTATGATATGTAGTTTTTTATCCCATTTATAAAAACGTTTACCTTTGAAACTCCAGTCTATATATCGGGTGTTTTTATAAGCTTCATGTTTAACTGTATTTAAAATAGTTTGAGCTAATTTATCTGCATCAGGGTTGTAAGCTTTCACTTCACCCATGTCTATTTTTAATCCAAAAAGTGAGAGTGTATGTGATGTAGGTAATTTAATCCCAGAATCTGTAGTTGTAAGATCATTCCATGTGGCAGATACTCCACCAATTGGAATAATCTGTGTCCACATTTTAAATGAAACAGGTGCATAATTTTCGTCTAAAATCCATAAATAAGAATCTCCGGGTGTTGTTCCGCCTGAGGTGTACTTTATGAGTAATGCATCTTTTCCATCAACTTTAACGATACTTCTTTCTACACCATCATCAAATACTTTATAAGGAGCTACCAACCAAAAACTATCATTATTAAAGAAGTTTATGGCTGTTTCAATGAGTTCAGAACTAGTGCCAATACTTTTTGAGTAATCAGTTAAATTCACAGTAACTAACATACTATCCCAAGAAACATCTACCAATCCTTCTTTTTTTCTCCATACATAATGATGTTTACCTCTGAAACTCCATTCTAATATTTCTGTAGCATCAAAAGCTCTTTTATTGATGGCTGACATCATTTTTTTAGCCAATTCTTCTGCTTCTTTTCCTTGAACCCCTTTTGGTAATGCCTCAGTATTAGCAATGTAATAAATACCTGTAGCTACAATTATTATAGCTATTAACACTCCAATTATTTTTAGAATTTTTTTCATAAAGTTGAGTTCAATTTTCTTTTAAAATTGTGCATTAATAATCTACGAAAATTATTATTAGCAGAGGTGTCAAATAAATAATTTAATTTCTTAAAAATAAATAATTTAGATGAAGTAATGACAATACAAAATGGAAAAAAGATTTTCGAGAGTTTTTGTAGATGAAATTTATTTATGAATCAAATTAAATTTTTTTGGGAGGTCAGATGTTAAAGATAATTTTTCTTTAGTAAATGGGTGTGTAAAATCTAATTGAGAAGCATGTAAATACAATCCTTTACCTTTTAAAATTAACGATTCTACTCCATATTCTTGATCACCTAAAATTGGATTACCGATACTTAATAAATGAACTCTTAATTGATGTCTTCTTCCTGTTTTTGGCGATAATTCCACTAAATTTAAGAACTTAAATCGATCCGATTTTACAGTATGTATGGTTTTGTAACTCGATTTTGCTTCTTTTTGATTCACATTAGAAAGAATAAACCCATCAGAGTTCATTTTTCCTATGGTAATAGCATGGTAAATTTTTTTAATTTTTTTATGTTCAAATAACTTATTTAATAACTGAATACTAGAACTGGTTTTACCTATAAGTAATAGTCCAGTGGTTGGATAGTCTAGCCGATGAATAGGCCTTGGTTTTACTGCATCACATTGGTTACTTTTATTTATATTTTGTTCCAATGCATTATCAATTGTTTTAAATGTATTTCCATTAACTAAAATTCCTGGAG
>JABAZK010000111.1 GCA_018608485.1 Flavobacteriaceae bacterium
CTGCGGCTAAAGGTGCAGTAATTGCTGAGGTAATTCCTGCAGCAAATAACCCAATACCTAAAAAATAACTTGCAAAATCTCCATACAAAGGTGCTAGACTTTTCGCTAAGTCTGCTGCACTTGAAATTTCTCCCAAACCTGTAGATGAGGCTGAAATAATGATAGCCATGGAAACAAGCCCTCCCAAAGCAATTGAAATAATAGTATCTTTTCTTACCGCTTTTAAATCTTTAGGATTATTCCATTTTTCTTTGACTAAAGATGCATGTAAAAATAAATTATAGGGTACTACAGTAGTTCCTACTAAGCCTAGTATTGTTAATAAGCTACCTTCTGGAAATGAAGGAGTTATAGCGCCTTTTAATATATCAGAAATAGTTGGTTTTGTTAAAAAAGCCGTAATTAAAAAAGAGATACTCATAATAATCACTAGCATTACCAATACTCTTTCCAGAAATTTATAATTCCCTATGTAAAGTAAAATAAAGGCTATAATTCCAACTACAAAACTCAATATATTGAGTGAATAGTTTCCCAAAGTAATTCTTAATTCTCCTGTAATAGTTTCTAATCCTAATATACCTCCACTTATATTCCCTGCCTCATAGGAAGCATTTCCCACTACAATTGCCGATAAAATAAGGAGTAGTATTAATTTATTGATTATTGGGTGTTTAATTTCAGCTCTAATGACCTCAGATAAGCCTTTTTGTGATATAATTCCCAAACGAGAAGCCATTTCTTGTAATACAATGGTAGCTACAATAGACAATACCATGGCCCAGAGTAAATGAAAGCCAAAATTAACTCCTGCTAATGTACACAAAGTAACGGTTCCTGGCCCTATAAATGCCGCAGCTACAAGAGTTCCTGGTCCTGAATTTTTAAACCAATTCTTAGTCATTAGATGCAGAATTTAGTGCATAAATAGCGAAACTTCCCAACCAATGACCTCCTTCGTAGGAATCACCAACAACGTTAGGCAAAGAATAGTTTATATGCTCATAAGCGATCTTTTTTAAATGATTGTAGGATGGTAAATCCTTAACAATGTCAAACAAAGCCCATGCTCTAGAAAAATTTACGCCATCTAAGTGCACCAATTTTCCGTCTGTTCTATCTGAAACCTCACCAACTGCTAATTGATAGTTAATATCTTTTAATTGAGGTAAGAAGTTAGCAAACCAATTTGTAAATACTTTTCGAGGTAATACTCGCTTCATTATTGCTGCTTCCTGTAAACAAGGCGATAAAAAATCATAACCACTTGGCTCCCATGAGATTGGACAATCTGAATCATTTAAATAAAATTTTATAGCGCTATTTTTTATCATTTCAAGCATAGATTCATCACCTACTACTAAAGCATAATCCCATGCAAAAGTTAATCCGAAAGCAGTATTAGGATGTTCTCCAGCTCTAACTGGATAATTTAGATTTGGAATAAAATCTAAATATTTTTGAACAATTAAATCAGTAAGAGGTTGTAGATTATCCTCTAATTCTCTTGCAATTTTATCATCCCATGTATGAAGTGCTTCCGCTAATTTTAAAACCCAAGCCCAACCATAAGTTCTTTCATAACTTTTATTGTGTTTTCCTAAAAAATAATCTACCTCTTTTAATATATTTTCTTTAGATATATGTTTCAATAACTTGCTTTTAATTTCAGCGTTATTCTCTAATTTTGGAAATTGTTTGAGTAAAGAAACCATACTCCAGTGACCGTGAACAGAAGAATGCCAATCAAAACAGCCATAAAATGCAGGATGAAGCTCTTTGGGAGATTTTAAATCCTTGAAACCGCCAATAGTCTGCCCCAGTTTGTTGGGATATTCTATATCAACACAATGCATCGGTAAATTTACCAGTCGCTGTGCTTGATTCAAATTTAGTATTGGTAACTTAACATCATCACTTGAATGCTCTTTAGAAGTTTTTGATGTCTTTGTACAAGCTAAAAATAACAAGACACAAAACACCATAAAATAATTTTTCATAATTAATTTCCTATTTATCTTCTAAAAGTAGACAAAAGAATTCAAAAAAAAAGTAAACTTTATAATGCTTTTACACTTGATAGTATAGCTCGTTAAAAAGCGTAACGTTGAGGACCACCTCTTCTTATTTCTTCATTTGCAAATTCTTCAAACTGCTTAAAGTTTTTTCTAAAAGCATTAGAAAGTTTAAACGCTGTTTTATAATAAGCAGCGTCATTATTCCAAGTAGTTCTAGGACTTAAAACAGATGTCGGAACTCCTGGACATCTTCTAGGTTGTGCAACACCAAAAACAGAATGTATATGGTAATCTTCATACGTATAGTTCCCTAACTCTCCATTTAAAACAGCTGTAATCATAGCCCTTGTATATTTCAAAGCCATTCTTTTTCCAACTCCATATTGACCTCCAGACCAACCGGTGTTTACCAACCAAACATTTACTCCTGCTTCTTTCATTTTCTTACTCAACATTTCTGCATAACGGGTAGGATGAAGTGGCATAAAGGGAGCACCAAAACATGCTGAAAAACTTGGAACAGGTTCAGTTACACCTGCTTCTGTTCCAGCAACTTTTGCTGTATATCCGGATATAAAATGGTAGGCTGCCTGACTGGGAGTTAATTTAGAGATTGGAGGGAGAACTCCGAAGGCATCGGCGGTTAGAAAAAAGATGTTTTTTGGGTTTTTACCAATAGAAGGTTTTTGAATATTTTCTATATGTTCAATAGGATAACTAACTCTTGTATTTTGTGTAATTGAGGTATCAGAAAAATCAATTACACCATGTTTATCCATTATTATATTTTCAAGAATTGCGCCTTTTTTAATAGCATGATAAATTTCTGGTTCTTTGTTCTCAGATAAATCTATCGCTTTTGCATAACAACCTCCCTCAAAGTTAAAAACAGTATTTTCATTTGTCCAACCATGCTCGTCATCACCAATTAATTTTCTTTCTGGATCTGCTGATAGAGTCGTTTTTCCTGTTCCAGATAAACCAAAGAAAATAGCAGTATCTTTATTTTTACCAACATTAGCAGAACAGTGCATTGGCAATGTATTTTTAAATACAGGAAGAATAAAGTTTAATGCAGAAAAAATTCCTTTTTTAATTTCTCCTGTGTATCCTGTACCACCTATTAAAGCAATTTTTTTTGTAAAATTTAGTATTGCAAAATTATGTTGTCGGGTACCATCCATAGAAGCATCAGCCATAAAACCTGGTGCATTAATAACTGTCCATTCTGGTAAAAAGTCAACTAACTCTTTAGTTGTTGGCCTTAAAAACATATTATAAGCAAACATATTACTCCATGGATACTCATTTACTACTCGGATATTTAGCTTATAATTGGGATCTGCACAAGCATAGCTATCTCTTACAAAAATTTCTTTTTCTGATAAATATGATACTACCTTACCATATAACTTATCAAAGTTATCAGATCCAAAAGGAATGTTAATATCTCCCCACCAAATTTCATCTTTCGTAATTGCATCTTTAACAATAAAACGATCCATTGGTGAACGCCCGGTAAATTCTCCGGTGTTAATAGCGATTGCACCCAAGGAGGACTCTTTTCCTTGATTTTTTTTAAGTGTTATTGAGTGTAATTCATTAGAGGATAGTTGATAATGGACTTTTGAACTATTTATTCCTAGACTATTTAACGAAATCGATTTCGTATTTGCATCTATCATATCAATAATTTTTGTTAGTTATAACTAAAGCAAAATTAAACATAATTTTTAGACAAGAAAGAATCAATAATTATTTTATTGATTTATTTTGTTGATTATTTTTAAAAGAAAAAAATGAGTCATTAATACCCAACCTATCAAGAATAAAAGGCCTCCCATTGGAGTAACAAACCAGATACTTTTTGCAGGAAAATTAAAAATATGAATCGAATAAATAGATCCTGAGAATAAAACAATACCAAAGAAAAATACATAACTCACATAATTTTTTAATTTAATTGAAAAAGAAGAGTGTGTATTTACAAAAAATAAAACTATGACATGATATATTTGATATCGAATGCCGGTTTCTAAACTACTCATTTCTCTTGTGGTCAATACATCCTGTAATCCGTGTGTGGTAAAAGCTCCAAGTGTAATAGCTATCAATCCAAAGATGCATGTAATTGCTAAATTTTTGTTCATATCTAATTGTGAAAAGAAGTTAACTCAGTCTATTTTTTTTTAAATTCGTTGAATAATCAATTCAAAAATAAACATAATTCTATAATGAGAAACATCCTAGTTATTGGAGCTGGAAAATCTTGTTCGTACTTAACAGACTATCTTCAAAAAAAATCAACTGCTGAAAATTTACACATTACCATTGCAGATATTTCTTTAGAAAACGCTAAGAGTAGTGCTAGAAATCATCCTCACTCATCTGCATTGCAATTTGATGTTTTTAATAAAAATCAACGAAGAAAAGAGATACAAAGAGCTGATATAGTAGTTTCTATGTTACCTGCTAGATTTCATATTGAAGTAGCTAAAGATTGTCTCCATTTCGAAAAACACATGGTTACTGCCTCATATATTTCTCCAGAAATGGAAGAATTAAATAGCGAGGCAGAAAAAAAAGGATTGGTGTTTATGAATGAAATTGGCGTAGATCCTGGAATTGATCATATGAGTGCTATGGAAGTAATTCATAGAATTAGTGATCTAGGTGGAAAAATTATACTTTTTGAGTCTTTTACAGGTGGCTTGGTAGCACCAGAAAGTGATAATAACCTTTGGAACTATAAATTTACTTGGAATCCCAGAAATGTAGTTCTTGCAGGTCAAGGAGGAGCTGCTATGTTTATTCAAGAGGGAACTTACAAATATATACCTTACCATAAATTATTTAGAAGAACAGAATTCTTAACCTTAAATGGCAATGGTAAATTTGAAGCTTATGCTAATAGAGATTCTCTAAAATACAGAGGTATTTATGGCTTAGAAGACATTCGCACCATGTATAGAGGTACCATAAGAAAAGTAGGGTTTTCCAGAGCTTGGAATATTTTTATTCAATTGGGTATGACAGATGATAGCTATACCATAGAAGGCTCTGAAAACATGACATATCGAGATTTTGTGAATTTATTTCTAGCCTATTCTCCTAATGATTCTGTTGAATTGAAATTACGATCTTACCTGAAAATTGACCAAGATGATATCGTTTGGGATAAACTTGTAGAATTAGATCTTTTTAGTCAAACAAAAAAAATAGGATTAAGCAATGCTACACCAGCTCAGATGTTGCAAAAAATACTATCAGACTCTTGGACCCTTGAAGAGGATGAAAAAGATATGATTGTTATGCATCATAAATTTGGGTATGAGTTAAATGGTAAAAAACACCAGATAGAAAGTAGTTTAGTTGTAAAGGGAGAAAATCAAACATTTACAGCTATGGCAAAAACAGTTGGATTACCTGTTGCTATTGCAACCCTAAAAATACTAAATAAAGAAATTACGACTCCGGGAGTTCAGTTACCAATAACCAAAGAAGTATATGCTCCAATTTTAAAAGAGCTAGAGCAATATGGCATTATGTTTAAAGAAAAAAAGGTTCCTTATTTAGGATATAATCCTGAAAGTGTTGTTGGTTAAAGCAGTTGTCTGATTTTTACATATTAAGATAAAAGTCTTTTGTTAAACTTACATATTCTTTAGTATATTCATGACGACCTTTTTCTATAACTAAAGTTGTTTCTTCCAACTCTTTCTGATGAAAAGAAAATTCTAACATACTTCTTTTTGTTTCTGAATTATCAGTTCCTTTAACTCTACAAACCCTATCTAAAAATAAGTTATTTTTATTTGCCAATTTCACAAAAGAATGCTCCTCCTTAAAAGGAATAATCGTTGTAAAAATTCCCGAATCTGAAAGTAATTTAGAAACCCCTTCCAATAAATCAATAAAGGACAGCGAAGAAGTGAATCTGGCTGTATTTCTTGATTTATTATTAGTCTCAAAATTATCATTATAAAATGGTGGATTGGAGATAATAAGGTCATATTCTTCACCCTCTTCTTTCATTTCCTCTGAAAAATCTTGAAAAGAGCTATGATAACAAAATAAGCGATCAGACCAATCTGATTTTTCAAAATTAGTAACATTCTGCTCATACGCATTAGGATCAATCTCTACTGCATCAATAGTTTCAGCATCACTACGTTGGGCCATCATTAAAGATACTAACCCAGTTCCTGAACCCACATCTAAAATAGTATCTGGACATGTTTCTAATGAACACCAAGCTCCTAACAGAACGGCATCTGTGCCTACTTTCATAGCCGTTTTATCTTGATCAATAGTAAACTCCTTAAAATAAAATGGTTTATTCATTATAAATTATATTTTCAAAAGTAAGCTTTTGATACATTCAAAAATAAAAAACTCGCAACTTTCGTTGCGAGTTTTCTTTTGCAGAGAGGAAGGGATTCGAACCCTCGATACCCTTGAGAGGTATACACACTTTCCAGGCGTGCGCCTTCGACCACTCGGCCACCTCTCTAATTCAAATACAAATCAATTAGACCCTCAGGGGTTTCTACATGTATTTGTTTATTTTCTCTGTCTATTTTTTTTATAAAGTCATCAATCATTGGAATGAAAATCTCTACATCACCATTCTGAATTTCAAACATAGGCTGAGCAGCTTTATCATTAATATAAACAATGACACCAATATCTCCATGTATTTTGTCTATAACATGAAAACCAATGACTTCATGAAAATAAAAATGATTTCCTATTAGTTTAGGTAATAGATTTAAAGGAAGATATATTCCAGATTTCATTATAAAATCTGCCTCCTCTTCATTATTTACATCCTCAAAATGGACACGTAGCATAGTGCCTCTACTCAACGAACTTTTTTTAATAAAAAATGGAACCAAATTGCCTCCTAGGTCGACAAATACTGATTCCATATTTTTATACAATTCGGGTTCATCGGTATCTAACTTGATAACGACTTCTCCTTTAAAACTGTGTTTTTTTACGATATTGCCCAAATAAAAACAATCTTCTTTACGCATATCGATAAAAGTTTTGCTTATTCAGCAGATTCCTCTTTTTTCTCTTCCGTAGCTTCTTCTGGAGTAGTTTCTTCAGCAACTTCTTCAACAACCTCTGGAGCAGCTTCTTCAACAACTTCTTCTTCAGCAACCTCTGGAGCAACTTCTT
>JABAZK010000067.1 GCA_018608485.1 Flavobacteriaceae bacterium
ATCCAAATGTAGAAAATCCCGATGTACTTTCTTTTACAACAGCTATGAGAACCACAGAAGGCGGCGATGATTTTATTGCTGGTAACCCTGTCACCTATTTTGAGCTTGTTCTTAAACTTTATGAGGGAGCAATAGAAATAGAGGACACAAAATTTTATTTTAAAAATGGGCTCAATCTTGGTCTAGACCCAGGGTATGATGCTGGTCATTATAATCAAAGCGCCGCTTTACTATCAAGATTAGTCGATGAAGATCAGGGAGTAGGACTAGCAGTTAATGCAATGGGAATAGGAAGTATAAATGATGTGGTAATTCCTCTTGAAATAAATAGAGAAGCCGGAGAAACCTTTAGAATTACCGTTGATACTTTTGACATTTTTGGCGGTATACAAGTTTATCTAGAAGATAACCAAAATGGTACCATGACTCTTTTAAACCTCGAGGACTTTGTCTTAACACCAGAAATTGCCTTAGGTGGAGTAGGTAGATTTTTTATCCACTTCACGCAAAGTGTTTTATCTACCCAAGAGAATATGAGCACCAGTCATTTAAACGCCTACAGGTTAAATGACCATAACTTTATTACAATAGAAGGTTTGGCAAACCAGGGGAGCCTTACTCATTTAAAATTATATGATGTTCTTGGCAAGCAAGTAGTATCTGCAACCCTTGATGATCAGACAAATACTCAAATAGTCTCCACAGAGGGGATCTCTAAGGGTATGTATATCATTACATTAAAATCTGGGAATACCCTGTTAACTAAAAAAATTATCATAAAGTAATAGTATGAAAGAAGATAGTAAAGATTTAACAGAAAAGGCTCCACATGGCATTACCAGAAAGGAAGCATTGCAAAAAATGGGTAAGTATGCAGCCTTTACAGTCATGGGTACTTTTGTGATACTAAATCCAAAAAAAGCGCAAGCGCAGTCTGCAGATCCAGGCGCAGGACTTGATGCTCCAGGGACTGATGATCCAGGAACTGATGATCCAGGTGGAGCAACCCCACCAACACCTCCAGGTTGGGGAGGATAATTAAAAAATAGTCGTTTTTTAAATGATTGCGCTCGAAGAAAAATTTTTAGTGAATATCCTGTACCGTCCAGCAAGTGAAATCTTGAATGGTGTTGATATAAACAACATCAATTTTGAAAAATTAATAACACTAACCAGCGGTCATTTAATGCTACCTGCACTTTTTTTTAATATCCAAAAAAAGAAAGCAACTTATTTATTCCCTGAAGATTTTATAGATTATATAAAAGGTATCTATGCTATAAATAAAGCTAGAAATGAGATTTTACTAGAGGAGGCAAAAGAGCTGTCTGAGCTTTTGGTTGAACATAATATCAAACATATATTTTTAAAAGGAACCGCGCTTTTACTTAGTAATGTTTTTGAAGATATAGGAGAGCGAATGATTGGAGATATCGATTTTATCATTCAGCATAAGGATGAAGAGAAAATTAAAAAGGTATTAAAATATAACAACAATTGTAAATCGGAGAAATTAAATTTATGGAGACTTTTTAAGCCAACACACCTTCCAAAGCTAGTACGTGAAAATAAAACAATCGCTATTGAGACTCATTTAGAGTTATTAGAACCTAAACATAGATGGATTTTTAATTCAAAGGTGTTAAGTAATTATTTTAACGAAGAGTTAAAAACCATTAAAACGCCTACTACATCTTTTTTATTTGATCATTGTATTTATGCTTTGCAAATAAGGGATAAAGGATTTTTTATTCCTTATCATGGGCATCGAAGTATCTATGATATTTATAAGCTCGATTGTAAAAATAGTTTAAAGATCAATAACATTAAAAAAGACATATTTAAAAAGCATTTTTTTATAACCATAGAAAAATTTAACATATTTAACCTTCGCTTACCATCCTCTTTTTGGAGTATATATCAAGATAAAATCTTACGGTTTTTAACCATTGCATCATTTAAAATTTTAACTGTTATTGAAAGATATAGTAATAAAATTTTAATACTAATTCAACTACTATGTAACAACGAGCTAAGAAAACGTGCTTTAAATAAAATTAGGATTCACTATCATCATAAAACACTTTTAAACTATACATACAGATGGCTAATAGGATAAAATATATTTAAAAAAGATAATTTATAAAAAATATAATTTTTGTCACAACAAAAAATAAAGTATATAATTGTATCTTAAAATACAAACATGCTTTACTTTAAATTTATTGTAAGTCTCATTGTTTTAGTTAATAATGGGTTTACTAACGGCTTTACGATCAAAAAAATTTATGATGACAAAATTTTCTACAATTTTGTGTCTTATGAGAGTGACCTGTACGTTAGTAGCAACAAAGGGATCTATAAAGTCACTGCTTCTGGAGATGATATAACACTCCATGACGCCTCTATAGTAGGGCCAATTAATTCCATTTTTCAAAAAAATAATAATTATAAAGTAAAGTTTGTAAAGTCTCCAATAACACAGCCCGAGTTCGTAACCAATACAACCACCGATTTTGCGTATCTGGACAATGACCTTTTTCTCATTGCAAGAGGGAAGTTATTAATCTACAACAGTCTCACCTACTCCTTTACACCTTTTGGAAGTGTACGGTCAATTAGCGACAATGCCCTTGGCACCTACAGCGGGGTGTTCATTAATGGAAATAAATTAAACACAATTACCTACACAGATGGGCAAATTAAAGAATTTGACAGCATCACATTTATATGCTATAATGGTTTATTGACCTATAAAGACAGCATAGAAACTAAATTATATAATAACGACAATTCAATAAGAACAAAAGGCCAGTATGGAAGGATATCAAACATATATGCTATTGGAAATGGCAATTATTTGGCTATTTCTGATAAGGGCATATACAACTACGGGTATGCCACAAATACTTTTAAATTAATATATCCCGCTCAAAAGGAGATAATACCCATAAGAAACAAAATAAATGAAAGAATTAAAGACCGGGGGGAATTTCACTTTATAGACAATAAAAGCTACATTTCATTAAATGTAAATAGCTTTAAGACGGATGTTATAGATAGTGATATTGCTCATGAGATTAATGATATTGTAGAGAGTGATACAAATGGCAATGATTTTTACGCTATTTCTAAAAATGAAATGTTACTTACTTTTAAAAGAACAACAGACGGGCTTCAACTACTAGATAAACTACCTATTAAAAATACAGCCCATACCATTTCAGATTATGATAATTTGGTGTTTTTATCTGGAAACAACGGCATAAGTATCTTCGAAAAAACAAAAAAACAGATCATAGATAATTATATAGTTGATGAATTTAATAAACAAGCAGTTTATAAGAAAAATAGCACAATACGCTTTGGGAGTATTCACGGAGTATACACCATAGATAATCTAGTTGATTTTGAAAAGAATTTAATATTTAAAGATTTTAAAATTAGCAGTCAAGAGCCATATTTATATCTAGGGGCGCTACTACTTATAATCATTGTGGTTGTAGTTGTAAAAAAAGTAAGCAAGAAAAATATTTCAGACGAGCAGTTGATATCCAACATTAAGCGATTCATTAACAAAAACCTGAGCCGTGTAACTTTAAAAATGTTAGAGGCAGAATTTAACCTAGACTACAACGACATTAACAGTATACACAAAGACTTTAAGCCCGCTAAATACATAAAACAAGAAAGATTAGAGTTAACCAAAAAAATGCTTTTGAAAGGGAAGATACTTTCAGAAATATCAGATAAAACTGGGTATTCTGAAACATACCTGCTCAAGAATAAGTATAAATTTTTGAAGTAATAATACATACAAGTAAAACATCTTTTATCAAGTATAAGCCCTTTATATAAACAATTTTGAATACCAGTTTCTTAGTTGGGAATTATAGATGTTTATTTTAAAAAAAAGATGTTTTATTAAAAAAAGAACATTTATCTACACATTTAATTAATTGTACTATTGTCTTATACTAATTGAAAAATACTTTTCGTGTTACAGTGTAAAAACAATTTAAGGCTACTTTTTTTATCCGTTTTATTTGTGAGTTGTTCTAGCAACAAGCTGCTATTTAAAAAGATTCCTGAAAATCTAAAAATAGAAAACCCAGAAGCTATAATAGCTAACGGTGATTTGCTAGATATTAATATTTCATCTTTAAATAGTGAGAGTACTGCAATTTTCGAACACACTTCATTGTCTAAAATTGGAACAGTACGAACTACAGAGGCAAGAAAATGGGAAGGGTATCTTGTTGATAGAACAGGACATATAGAATTTCCAATTATTGGAAGTTTAAAGGCATCTGGGTTAACCTGTTTTAAATTTGCAGAGCTTATAAAAACTAAATTAGAGGAATACGTACTAAATCCAAATGTTAGAATAAAAATTTTAAATTTTGAAGTTTCAATACAAGGAGAGGTAAATAGCCCTGGGGTATTTAACGTAATAAATCAAAATATTTCACTTACAGAATTAATTACTAGGGCTGGAGGATTTACAAATAAAGCAAATCCAAGTAACGTTTTAATAATACGCAACACCAATACAGAAATTGAAACTCGGTATATAGACTTAACATCCTATGAGTTTATAACCTCAGAGTATTACTTCCTAAAACAAAACGATGAGGTTTATGTAAGGCCAGACACAGCATCCTTGGCATTTGATTTTGGGATTTTAAGAAACATTAGCTCACTGGCTTTACTGGCTACAACAATCTTGTTAATTGTAAGGTAATGGAATATACCAATGAACAGGCCGGTGAAGATCAATTAGATCTTTTAAAAATAGTATTTACTCTTTTATCAAAAAGATGGCTCATTATTTCATCTGTATTGGTATTCTCAGCTATTGGTATTGTATACAATTATTACCACCAAGAAAAATTTCAAACAAACACAACCTTACTAATAAGCAAAGACCAGTCAGACCCTTCATCGTTTATTAATAATAATCAATATGATTTTCTTTATGGCAGTAACGAGCTTGGCAGTGAAGACCATGTTTCCGTTTTTAAATCAACATTAATATTAAATAATGTAGTAGAAAAACTAGGCCTTAATTACAGGTATTTTAAAATAAACAAACTCAAAGCTAATACGCTACTAACCAAAGAGTCAGTCCCCTTTGAATTTTATTTTAAAAATGAAACTATTCACAACAGCTGTATTGTTAGTTTTAACAATCAGAGCGTAACTGTAGAGGTAAATGACAACATATTTTCATTTTCAAGAAATGAAAGTGAATTTGAAAGTTCGTTATTTACCTATAAAACAAAAATTTCAAACTATGTAGGTCAAGACTCTTATATCATTAATCAATATAAAAAGAGAGAGACCGTTAATGCAATAAAAGCAAATTATGCTGTCAATGTGGCTAAAAAAACAAATACCTATGATATCTCCTATACTGGGGCAAACAAGTATTTAAACTCAATGATTTTAAATGGCATTGTGGATGAAATTATAGAAAATAATATTCGTGACAAGAAAAATGTATATCATGCATCCATAAATTTTATTGAGTCAAGAATTTTCACCCTACGAGAAAAAATTGACTCACTCAATGCTGTTATTTCTGATTACAAAATCGAAAATGGCGTATACATGCCAGAGAATCAAACAAATTTAGTGCTGGAGAATTTAAATGAAATTGAACAAAAAATGTTTACTAATTCATTGCAGACAGAACTATCTCTCAAATTAATAGATGAGGTAGAAAAGCAAATCTCTTTCGAGCTTTTACCTACAGATATTGGTATTGAAAATGAAAATATAAATAACATGGTGTTACAGTTTAACACGATTATTTTAGGAAAAAACACCCTGCTTGTTGAGTCCACGGCAAAAAACCCGCTGCTTATACAATCACAAAACCAACTTATTGATCTAAGATCAAATATTCTAAATAGTTTAAATATCTATATCAACAAATTAAAAATGAAATTAAATAGATATGATGAGTTCAAACAAAAAAACAATAGCCTGGTTGGTATAATCCCCTTGAGAGAATCTGAACTGGGCAACCTAGAGAAAGACCTGTTGCTTTTAAATAATTTATATGCATACCTGTCTCAAAAAATAGAAGAGGCGTTAATTAGTGTGTCTTCTGTAGAATCAAACATTAAGGTAATAAATGAAGTTGATTATATTTTAACATCAAAAACCGATAAACCAAAAATATTTGCAGCTTTTTTGTTTGCTGGATTAGTTCTCCCACTTGGGTTTTGTGTTGGTTTATGTTTTCTCAGAAGCTTTAAGATTGACACAGAATATCTAAAACAAGAGCTTGCCAATATTAATTTTCTGGGTATTGTAAAATTTTCGGGAAAAAAAGAATCTAAAGATACCAAAGCAGTACAATATGAGCTTTTTAAGAGAATTTATCATAATATAAATATGGTAATTCCAAAATCAAAAAAAGGGATGTCTATTATGATTACTTCATGTATTAAAAATGAAGGGAAAACTTTTACTGCCTTTAATCTTTCAACATTTTTAGCCAGTAAGGGTAAAAATGTTGTGTTGATAGGCACAGATTTAGGGAATCCTGATTTATCGAAATTATTTGATCAAAAAACCAAAAATTGTAAAGGGCTAACAAATATTATAGACAATACTACTGCTAATTTCGAGGCACTTTTTAATGAATATAAAATAAGTAACAAACACCTTGATACTCTGTTTGCAGGAACAAAAACAAATACAAAAACTAGTGTTTTTAAAACTAAAAGATTTGATGATTTTATTTCATTTCTCAAAGAAAAATACGACTATATTATTTTTGATAGTGCACCAATCCTTTTTATGGTTGAGTCTTTAGAGTTATTAGAAAAATCAGACTATGTTGTTCATGTTTTTAGAAAAAACTTTTCATCTAAAAAATTAGTAAACTACGTTTTGGACTATAAAGAAAAATACAATAAAAAAAATATAGGGTATGTAATTACCGATGACACAAAACCCGATAAGTTTATTGACAAATATGGCTACGCATATGGATACGGGTATGGATACGGGTATGGATATGGAGCAAGATAAAGCCCGCTAGAAGGCCTAATAGCAATCAAAGCTCATAAGGGTTGCCTAAGTGATCAGTAAAAAGAAAACGCCTTGTAATTAAAATTACCTGGCATTAAAATTATTTTTGTACACGCTCTACAGGTGTCTAGTGTA
>JABAZK010000190.1 GCA_018608485.1 Flavobacteriaceae bacterium
ATAGCCATGAAGGAGGTCCCTTGATTAGGCTCTTTTAAAATTCTCCTTTCTTTGATGCCTGTTCTTGTAGTAATCCAGTCATCATTTGTTTCAACAAGAGTTTCCAGTTCTTTATTGGTTAAAACGTAATCAGGAAGATACTTCCCAACTGCTGTTATAGCTGCAGTTATTCTAGACATATTATAACTTATTATAAGGAGGATTTTTATTTTTATGACCCTCTTCTAATCGGCTGACTAAATTAGTAAAAATAATTTTAGTTTTTTTTAATAAAACACCTAAAAAAGGTGATTTTTTTGGCAAAAAACATAAAAAAACCCTCAAAAAGAGGGCTTTTTTTGTGTTTTTTAGTAAAAAACTATGCTTCTGCAGCAGTAGATTCTAATACTATTTGACCTCTATAATATAGTTTTCCTTCATGCCAGTGAGCTCTGTGGTATAAATGAGCTTCTCCAGTTGTTGGATCTTTAGCTATTTGTTGGTCAGCAGCTTTATAATGTGTTCTCCTTTTATCTCTTCTTGTTTTAGATATTTTTCTTTTAGGATGTGCCATTTTATGTCTTTTTTTCTGTGATTAAACTTTTTAATTTATCCCATCTAGGATCTGTAATATCCTCATTTGATGAAGATTTATTTTTTTTAATTTCTAATTCTCTTAATTTATTTAATGCTTCAGAGTCCATTGTACCATCAAGTACTTTTGGATGAACTTTTTTAGTTGGCACAGAGAGTATTATTAATTCATAGATAAATTGACTTACATCTAATTCATAATATTCATGAGGAATAATAATCATTTCATCGTTATCGTCATTATATTCCTGTCCAAACTTAATAACCAAGGGTAAATTTCCATTGATTTTCTGATTAAATGGTTCTAAAGAGGTGTCACAATCAACATTTACAGTTCCGGTTACTTCAAAATTTAATTCAAAGAAAGTTGTTTTTTTTTCAAAAACTAAGGTTACTTGTAAACTACTATAGTTAAACTCATTAAAGCCATAAGCATCAAAGAACGTATTATCAATTTCATATTCAAATAAATGCTTTCCTTGCTTTAGTCCTATAAAAGGAATAATATATTGTTTCAAGTTTGACATTATTAGCTAATGAATTTGAGCGTGCAAAGATATGAAAATGTTTTAATTAACTATTATTTTTTTATCAATTTCTAGACTGTTTTTTTAGCTTTAAAACATTTTGCGTGAGTTCTTTATACTCTTTTCTGTTTTTGAATATTTTAATGCCTGTAAAAACTGCTTCTTTAAAAGAATCTGAGCTAGCAACACCTTTACCAGATATGTCAAATGCAGTTCCATGGTCTGGAGAAGTTCTTACATGACTTAATCCGGCAGTAAAATTTACTCCATTTCCAAAAGTTAATGCTTTAAAAGGAGCTAAACCTTGATCGTGATACATGGCTAACACCCCATCAAATTGCTTGTATGTTTCAGACCCAAAAAAACCATCAGCAGCATAGGGTCCAAAAACTAGTATTCCATTTTCATTTATAGATTTAATAGTAGGCTCAATAAGATTATTTTCTTCATTCCCTATGACTCCATTATCTCCAGAATGAGGATTTAACCCAAGTACTGCTATTTTTGGTTTATTGATGTTGAAATCTTTTTTTAATGATTGATTAAGTATCTTAACCTTACTTTCAATGAGTTCAGGTGTAATAGTTTCAGCAATTTTAGAAATTGGAATATGACCAGTAATGAGCCCAATTCTTAAAAAATCATTCATAAGTATCATTAAACTCTCTCCTTCTAAATTATGTTCTAAGAATTCAGTGTGGCCAGAAAAATTAAATTCATCAGATTGGATAGTTTCTTTATTAATTGGAGCAGTTATTAATACATCAATATTTTCGTTTTTTAATGATTGAGTGGCTTGGTTTAATGATTTATAAGCATATAAGCCTCCAGTTTTTGTAGCATTACCAATTTCAATTGCTACATCTTCTTCCCAAATAGTTAAAATATTTATTTTTCCGTGAACTATTTGATCAATTGAACGAATTTCTTGAACAGTAGTTTCTATGTTTAATATTTTTTTGTGAATAGAAATTATTTTTTTAGAACCAAATAAAACAGGTGTACAAAATTCTAACATTCTCTTATCCTCAAATGTTTTCAATATAACTTCAATACCAACGCCATTTATATCACCTAAAGATATCCCAACTACTATTTTATCTTTTTTATTCATTTCTAAAACTTAATATGTCTATTTTTGTTTATCACAAAAGTAACTAAATTTATATTCATGTTTACTGGAATTATCGAGACATTAGGTCGTGTTAAAAAGATTAAAAAAGATCAAGGGAATACCCATTTTACGATTCAAACAAATATCACTAATGAGTTAAAAATTGATCAAAGTGTTGCGCATAACGGTGTTTGTTTAACAGTTGTGGAAATTTTTGACGATAACTATGTAGTGACTGCAATAAAAGAAACCTTAGATAAAACAAATTTAGACAAGCTATCTGAAGATGAGGAGGTAAATATTGAAAGAGCGATGAAATTAGGAGATAGATTAGACGGTCATATCGTTCAAGGGCATGTAGATCAAATTGCTGTTTGTACTGAAATTATTGAAAATGATGGAAGTTGGATTTTTACTTTTTCTTACGATTCTAATGCCAACAACATTACTATAGAAAAAGGTTCTATAACTGTTAACGGTGTAAGTCTTACTGTGGTTGGATCTAAATCAAATCAATTTAGTGTTGCAATCATTCCATATACCTACGAAAACACAAACTTTTGTAAATTAGAACAAGGTTCTGTTGTTAATCTAGAATTTGATGTTATAGGTAAGTATGTAGCTAGACTTCATAAGTTACAAAGCTAGCTTTAAACTTTTCTTTTCCGAAAGCTGCATAAAGCATCAATATATAAACTATTTCAAAGTTAATTAGTATATGGGATAACTGTTGATGAAGAATTGTTTACGAAATTGAGGTGATGATAGCAGGGCCGCTATTCTTATCATCTTATCTAAATTGGGGCTTAGAATCAATAAAATTAAATATATTTTTATTTTAAATTGTGGACCCAGAAGGGCTCGAACCTTCGACCCCCTGATTATGAGTCAGGTGCTCTAACCAACTGAGCTATGGGTCCATAATTATGGACGGCAAATGTAATACTTTTTTACAATTTTATAACCCCAAAAAATAAATTTTATTTATTTCTACCCATTAAAAAAGCTCCAAATGAAATAAGTTTTTCTTTGTTGGATTCACTAATGTTCATTTTTTCTAACAAATTAAAAGAGGAGGTAGTGTAATCTTCAATTAATTTTTGAATTAACAATGGAATATCACACCTTTCAAAAATTCTTTTTACTTCATTAATTTTGATAGAATTGTCTTCTAATTTTTGTTTGTAGAAAAATTCTAATTTTTTCTTATCCTCAGGGCTTGATAATTCCATGGCCTTGATGTACAAGAATGTTTTTTTATTTTCGATAATATCACCACCCACTTGTTTTCCAAATGTCTCAGGGTCACCAAATGTGTCAAGATAATCGTCCTGTAGTTGAAAAGCGAGTCCTAGATTTAAACCATATTCATATAATAAATCTGCATTTTTTTCTGATGACTCTGCTACGATGGCTCCCATTTTTAATGCAGCAGCAACTAAGACAGAGGTTTTTAAGCGTATCATGTTCAAATACTCACTAATAGTAACTTCTTTTCTAGTTTCAAAGTCTATATCTAACTGTTGACCATCACAAACTTCTATGGCAGTTTTACTAAAAAGGATTGCTAGTTTTTGAAAAATAGTAGGAGGATAATTTTCAAAATATTGATAAGCCAAAATTAACATAGCGTCTCCTGAGAGTATTCCTCTGTTTAAGTCCCATTTTTCATGAACGGTTTTTTTTCCTCTTCTCAAAGGGGCATCATCCATGATGTCATCGTGAACAAGTGTAAAGTTGTGAAAAACTTCAACTGCTAATGCGGCTGGTAGCGCTTTTGTATAGTTTCCAGACAAAATATCGGCTGCCATTAAAGTCAAAATTGGGCGAATACGTTTTCCAGAAAGTTGAATAATGTACTCTATTGGTTCATAAAGATTTTTAGGTTCTCTATTCCAATTTTTTTTATCTAAATATTCTTCAAATTTCGTTTGATATAATGTTAAATCCAAAGTCTCTATAAATTTTAACAAAAATAAGATTTAAGATTTGTATAAATGTTAAGAATGTTAAAAAATGATTAAACTTGGGAAACTATTTTTGTTTCTAAAGTTTCCAATGTAGATTTGCATTACCTTAATTATGAAAGAAAAAATTTTATTTAACGCATCTGAAATGTTTTTAAACTTCGGTTTTAAGAGTGTTACTATGGACGATATTGCTAATACTTCTGGAATTTCAAAAAAAACAATTTATGCACATTTTAAAAATAAAACAGAATTAGTTGTTGCGGTTACGCTCAATATATTTGATGTTGTAAAAAAAGGGATTGACGTAATTCATGAACAACAACAGAATCCAATTATTGAGTTATTTGAAATTAAAAGATTTGTAATGGAGCATTTAAAAGATGAAAAATCATCACCACAGTATCAATTACAAAAATATTATCCTAAAATTTTCAAGAACTTAAAACTCAAACAATTTGATGTTATGCATGGGCTAATTAAGGAAAATTTGATGAAAGGAATCAAGCAAAATTTGTATAGAAAAACAATCGATATAGATTTTATCGGTAGAATCTATTTTCAAGGGATGACTGGTATAAAGAATAAAGATTTATTTCCACTAAATAATTATTCAATGTTAACATTAACTAATTATCATTTAGAATATCATTTAAGAGGAATTTGTACTTCAAAAGGACTTGAAGAATTAAATAAACAATTAACTAACCAATAGATTTAACATTCAAAAAACACTCAAAAGAAATTTACAAAAAATATCAAATGAAAAAACACATCATATTAACCTCTATTCTTTTTCTAAGTTTAGTTATTCATGGACAAGAAAAAAGTATGATTGTCTCTCTTGAAGAGGCTGTAATTTTTGCATTAGAAAATAATTACAACATTAAAGAATCAAAAAACAGTGTCCTTTCAGCTAAAGAAACAGTATGGGAAACAACAGCCACTGGTTTGCCTCAAGTTAATGCGACTGTAAATTATCAAAACTTTATAAAACAACCTGTTTCATTATTACCTGCAGCAGCCTTTGATAATACTGTTTCTGTTGTTCAAACTGTTGAAGATTATTTTGGTATACAATCTAATAGAGATCCAGTATTACCTCAGGGCTTTATTCCTGTCGTTTTTGGAACTCAACAAAATTTAAATGCTTCGGTAACCCTAACACAACTATTGTTTGATGGGTCTTATCTTGTTGGCTTACAGGCATCTAGAGCCTATTTAAAAATTTCAGAACAAGCTAATGAAAAAACAGAAATTTTAACAAGAGAAGCTGTAATTAACACCTATGGAAGTGTCTTGGTAACAGAAAAAAGTATAGCCATACTTAAAAGTAATCTTAAGATTTTAGAAAAAAATTTAAATGACGCTAAAAAAATTTATGAAAATGGGTTTAATGAACAAGAAGATGTTGAGCAGTTAGAAATTACTTATGGAACCCTAAAAAATCAGTTAAACAATATGCAAAGAATGAAAATTATTGCATATCAAATGCTAAATTTATCTATGGGACTATCTATAGATACTGAACTTATTTTGACTGATAGTTTAGACTCATTAGCAGAAAAAAATATTGATTTAGGACTTATTTCAGAATCATTTAACCTATCCAATCACATTGATCTTAAAATTGCTGAAAATGATAGAGAGTCTAAAAGATTAGTGATGCAATTAGAAAAAAGTAAGGCATTGCCAAGCCTATCTGCTTTTGTAAATTACGGAAAGCAAGCTTACTCAGATTCATTTACCTTCTTTGAAAGAAACCAGCAATGGTTTGGCTCATCATTATTGGGAGTTAGTTTAAACGTACCTATTTTTAGTAGTTTAGGAAGAAAGGCCAAAACAGCACAAGCAAAAATTGCTTTAGAATCTGCAGATATCAAGTTAATTGAAATTAAGCAACGTTTAAATTTAAATGCTCAGAAAGCAAAAAATGAATATCAATTAAGTATTCAAAATTATAATACTGCAAGAAGAAATGTAGACTTGTCTGAACGAATTGAGAGAAAGCAACGCACTAAATTTTTTGAGGGAATTTCTTCCAGCTTTGATTTGTTACAAGCTCAAAATCAATTGTACACACAACAGCAAAATTACGTTCAATCTATGCTAGACTTAATAGCTAAAAAAGCAGCTTTAGAAACTGCACTAAATATACCCATTAAATAAAAAAAATCATGAAAAATACATATCTACTAATTCTAATCACTGTTTTCTTAAATTCATGCAGTAACAAAAAACAACTTTCATTAGAGGAGGTTTTAGTAACTAATGATGTAGAATTGTTAAAATCTAGAAAATCTGAGATAGACGCTAAATTAGAAGAACTATCGTTAGACTTAGACCAATTAAATAATAAATTAAGTATTCTAAATAAAGATAGAAATACTCCTTTAATTACAACCATTACTACAAGTGAAGAGAAATTTAATCACTTCATAGAGCTTCAAGGGAATGTAAAAACAAAACAAAATGTTTTGGTATATCCAGAAATGCCAGGGATTTTAAATAAAGTTTATGTAAAAGAAGGTCAGAAAGTCATAAAAGACGATATTTTAGCAACAATAGACGACGGAGGCTTGTCTCAGCAACTGTTATTATTAAAATCAAATGAACAATTAGCAAAAACAACATTTGAACGTCAAAA
>JABAZK010000173.1 GCA_018608485.1 Flavobacteriaceae bacterium
GAAGTTTTTGATGAAATGTAATTCCAGATCTTCCTTCTTGAATTGCTGCTAAAAAATTATCTAAGCCAACTGCATTTGGTGCTACAACTCCCATCCCTGTAATGACAACTCTATGTTTCATTATGCATTGATTTTAACATTCCTGAAATAGTTCCTCTACAAACCAGCTCATTTTTTTCATTAAACAATTCGACCTTACATTTTAGTTTATTAAATCTAAAATAAACTTTTTCTGAAATTACTTTTACACGTTCTTGGGGGTAAACAGGTAAAAAGAAATCAATATGATTTGAGGTTAATGCAATTTGTGGTTTTTTTGTAGTAGAAATTTCATCTCTTAATAAGTATATCCCTAAGCAAACAACCCCAATTTGGGCCATTACTTCGGTTAAAATAACTCCAGGAGTTATTGGATTGTCTTTAAAATGGCCTTGATAAAAATACTCGTCTTCTTTAAAGGTGTAACACCCCTCGGCACCAAGTTCTGATAGAGATATTAGTTCATCTACAAACAAGAAGGGTGTTTGATAGGGTAAGAGCTGTATGATTTTTTTATAGTTCAAGTTGTTTAGCTTATGTGTTCTCCTCCATCTACAGGAATAATTGTACCATTAATCCAAGATGCTTCGTCTTTAGATAAAAGATAAACAACATTGGCAACGTCTTCTGGAACTGTTAATTTATGAAATGGATTACGTAATAAAGAATGTTTTTTTATTTCATCGCTGCCAGGAATCATTCTTAAAGAAGCCGTATCTGTAACTCCTGCTTGAATGCAATTTGCTCTAATTCCAAAGGGTGCATACTCTAAAGCAATATTTCTTGTAATTGCTTCTAACGTTACTTTTGCTGCTGAAACAGCAGCATAATTTTTCCATGCTTTTGAGTTTCCTTCACTTGTAAAGCTGATAACTCGCGCATCATCTGAAAATAATTTAGCTTCAAAAACAGCTTTAGTCCAATCATATAAACTAACTCCCATTGCTTGAATTGTTAATTGAAAATCGTCTGTTTGTAATGTTGGAGTAGTTTTTGAAATCATGGGTTTTAAATTTCCCTTGGCCACGCTGTGTACAAGTGTTTTTATAGAGCCACCATTTAATTCTTTTTCTAAATCCTCTATCAATGCAGCTCTCTTTTCTGAATGAAAAGCATCTGTATTATAGCTAATAAAATCTACCCCCTCTTCAGTAATTTTTTTAAACTCTTTTTCTATTTCTGCTTGTTGTGATCTAGAATTTCTATGAACTACACAAATATTCATCCCATGACAAGCTAACTTTTTCGCTGTTGCCAGACCTAAGCCACTTGAGCCTCCTAAAATTAGAGCCCACTCATTTTTATCTTTAAATTCTTTTACCATGCTAATAGTATTCTTTGTGCAGAAAAGCCTGGTCCAAAACTTAGCATCAGTCCTTTTTCTCCAGGTTGTCTATCTCCATCCATAAATCGCTCTAAAACATATAGTACGGTTGCACTAGACATATTTCCATACAATCGTAAAACCTCTTTTGTGTCATCAATATTCTTCCCTAAAGATCCAAATAAATCTTCTACTGTTTGAACAATCTTCTTGCCTCCAGGATGAAAAATTAAATGATTTATGTCTTCAATTGTTAAATTATTCCGTTCTAAAAAAGGGTGAACTATCATTGGAAAATGATTTGATATGGTTTCTGGAACTGATTTATCTAATATCATTTGTAAGCCTGAATTTACCAATTTAAACCCCATCATATGGGTTGAATTATAAAAATGATACATCGCTTCATCTATAATTTTTGGTCCTTTATCTTCTTCGTAAGATGATAAAATAACACTTGCTGCACCGTCACCAAAAATTGCAGCACTCACAATATTTACCATGGAAAAATCTTCTAGCTGAAATGTTGCTGTTGGAGATTCTACTGCAACCACTGCCGCTCTTTTATTTGGGTTGGCTTTTAAAAAGTTTTTTGCATAAATAATCCCTGAAACTCCAGCTGCACAACCCATTTCTGTAACTGGAAGCCTCACAACATCTTGTTTCATTTGCAAACTATTAATTAAATAAGCGTCTACAGAAGGGATCATAATTCCCGTACAGCTGACAGTTATTATATAGTCAATATCTGTGGGTTGTAAACTTGCTTTTTCTAAAGACTTTTTTAATGATTGTTCTGCCAAGGCTGTTACCTCTCTAGCATAGATATTGTTTTTTTCTTCAAAAGACGAATTTAAAAAAACCTCTTCTGCATCCATAATAGAATACCGCCTATCTACACCAGCCCCTTCAAAAAGTTTTAATACTTTTCGTTGAAACCTTTTTTCCTGACCTTGCATCCATAATTTCACAAATGGAATAATGTCTTTAGTTTCTCTAGTATGTTTTGGTAGCTGTTTCGCTACAGATAATATTTTTACATTCATATTATGAACTTTATAAGCAAAAATTCTTTTAATAAATCGTTTCTTTTTTCAACAGCCACAAGTAGCGAAAGGCCCATTTCCATTGAATTGAAAAACTTACATCTGCTTTTGTTAAGATCGTTTCTAATTCTTTTCTTTTAAAGGCTCTCAAAACAGAAGTTAAGCCGTCTTCTCTTACCATCTTGTTTTTAATAAATAATCCAATCAGTCTAAAAAGATAATACGCCATTTTATGCCTGTGTAAATCATTCACAACAACACCAATTGATGCTTTTTGAACCGTCGATTTTAAAAAGGGTATCAAATCGTCGGTTTTAAAATGATGTAAAAACAAAGTGCATAAAACCACGTCAAAATTTTGCTTTTTAAAATCTTGAGAAAAAATATCTATTGTGTCAAAACTTAATTCTGAATAGTCTTTAGAAAGCTCTCTAGCATACTCTATGGCAGCAGGATTTGCATCAACCCCTAATAAGTTAAACTTATACTTATTTTTTCTACCAAACTTTGCAACATCTCTTAGGATATCTCCATGACCGCAGCCTAAATCTATAATTGTAATTGTCTTCGTTTTTGTCTGTGTATCTAATAATTTTTTTAACCCTTTTATAGTTACTGAATTGCCCCCTAATAACCTGTTAATAATCTCCAATTTGTCTAATGTATCTCTAAACTCAACTCCTTCAAGAGTAAAATCATCCATCATCTCTGTAGCTGAAGAACGGTGAGAAGTATCAACTAAAAAACTCATAGTGGTTGTATCTGTTTTCCATGGGTAAATTTTATTATTTTGGGCAACAATGATGGAATTATTTTTAAAATTGAGTAGGCAATTTTAGAAATAACGTGATTTCTAAATAACCACGCAACAAAATGACCGGTTTTTAATCGCAATTTAAATTCTTTGTTCCAATCTCTAATATACTGTTTTTCTAAGTCTTCTCTTGTTTTTATTTCGCCATTTAGAAACTGAAAAATTCTTCTGCTTGCCAGCCTGGCACTAGATATGGCCATTCCCATTCCGTTACCACACAAGGGGTGTATCATTCCAGCAGTATCACCACACATAATAATATGATTTTCTACTGGACTTTTAGCTTGAAAAGAAATTTGGCTAATTGTAAGTGGCTTTTCAAAAAGGGAAGATGAAGTGGTAAATATTTGTTTAAGGTATTTATTGTTGAAAACAACGTTTTCTTGAAAGTCTGAAATGTTTTTATACTTTTTAAATGATTTATATGCTGTTATATAACAAACATTAATAGCATCACTCTCTACTTTAGATACCCCGCAATACCCACCTTTAAAATTGTGTAAAGCAACTAGGTTCTCCGGAAATACACCTTTCACATGCATTTTTACAGCCAGATAAGGTGATTTTTTTTGGATAAATCTCCTCTTCATTTTTTGATCTAGTGTAGATCTTTTCCCAAAAGCACCAATCGTTATTTTACTATTAAAAATTCCTTCATTTTTTGTTGAAACTGAAAAATAATCATCTTTATAGTGAATAGACTCTACAATGTCTTTTAATATTATTACACCGTTACCTTGTGCTTTTCTGAATAATAAGCTGTCTAGAAAATACCTGCTCATTCCAAAACCCCCTAAAGGTAATTCTCCTTTTATTAAATTACTTTTCACAGTGCTTATGTGAACTTTTGAAATCTGTTTAGCACCCTTGTTTATTGGATCTATGCCGAGAGAATTTAAATATAACAGAACCTCGTTAGAAATATATTCTCCACAAACTTTATGCTTAGGATAGGTGTTTTTTTCAATTAATAGCACCTTTTTTTTAAGTTTAGATAAATGAATAGCGCTTGTTAGACCGGCTAAACCTCCTCCTACTATAATTACATCAAATGTTGTTCTTTTTTTCAATTGTTATTTAGTAGCAGAATACTCTACTTGAATTTTTACATTATTAGACAAAATAAAACTTCTATTTCCAATATCAAAGTTTTTACGATTTATCAGCATTGAAGCTTTTAATATTAGTCTTGAATTGTCTTCAAAAACTTCTAAGGGAATCTCCTCCTTCTTGGTAATTCCTTTGATACTTAACTCTGCAAAAAGAGTAATGTTACCATTCGTGTCCTTTGTAAGTTTAGAGGATTTAAGTGTGATTTTTTCATGATTTAAAGCATCAAAATAATCTGTTTCTAATACGTGGTTATCTCTTGCTTCTATGCCTGTAAAAATAGAATTTACCATAATAGTCGCATTCAAATAGCTATTAGATAAATCTTTGGTGTCTAGATTTGTGTTTACATCTATGGTTTTAAAGCCACCATCTACAGTGAGTCCGAAATTTTTAATTTTAAATGAAACACGGGTTTGTTCTTTATCTTGAATCCATTCTTGAGAGAATAGGTTCATGGTAATTAAAATCAATAATAGGGGTAGTTTTTTGAACATTTCTTAAAGTAATTTTAATTTAATCAAGCAAATCCGCTAACTCTTTTCCGACTAATGAACCGATAGCAACACCCATGCCACCCAAACGGATTCCGCAGTAAGTATGCTCTGATAGTTGTTTTACAATAGGTTTTTTCTGATTTCCAACTCCCATAATTCCACTCCAGCGGTGTGTAATTTCAAACTCATTATTTGGTAAAATAATTGTTTTTAAAAGTGATTCTAACTTATTTTGAATACGGTTGGTTTGACCAAATTGAGTAGTTTCTTCTGTTTTAAAATCTAAATTCCTTCCACCTCCTAATAATATTCTATTGTCAATATTTCTAAAATAGTAATAGCCTTCATCTAAGTGAAACGTTCCTTTAATGTGTAAATCTTTTATGGGGGAAGTAATCAATACTTGAGCTCTTGCTGGAGCTATATTTTCGTCTAGAAGTTTTTTTGAAAAACCATTGGTTGCAAAAAATAATTTAGATGCTGAAACCTCCCCTTGATTTGTTGTAATGTTTATTTGATTGGCCTCTTCAGAAAAGTCTAAAACAGTCGTGTTATTTATGACCTTGACCCCCTTTTCATATGCTGTTTTTAACAGCTGTGAAATCATTTTACCTGCATCTATCTGAGCTTCAAATTTATTAACCAGGTAGGATGGAACCGTATTTTGAAAATTAAATTTATTTTGAGCCGTAGAAAACACATTAGCATTAAAAAGAGGAAATAATAATTGATTTAACTCCTCTGTTTTGTTTTTGCATGCTTCAAATAAAGTTTCATTAAAAAACAATTCGTATCCACCGTGTTGTTGGTAATCAATATTCTTATCTCCTAATAGGTTTCTAAGAATTTGTAAGCCCTCCCATCTCTTTTTTACCAACTGAAAAACCTCTTGCTTTGAGTGAGTCTTTAGATCGCTTAATAGTTCTGAGGTACTGCCAAAACAAGCAAAACCAGCGTTTTTTGTACTTGCGCCTTGTGGCAATAAACCCTTTTCTAAAACTAAAACTTTTGATTTTGGAAAACGTTCTTTTAAATGAATTGCACAACTTAAACCAACTATTCCACTTCCAACAACAACAAAATCATTGTTAGCAAACCACTCTTTATATTCCCAATAACTGTAATTCATTATATTAATTTTTCAAAGCAATTACTGTCATCCATTTGGGCATACTGACCGTAATTTGGAATGCTCTTATATCCAGATTTTTTATAAAAGTTTATTGCTGCTACTTGGTTATTTCCTGTCTCTAAGATACATTTTATAAATCCTTTTTCTGAGGCCCAATCTTCAAGGGAGTTTAAAATAGAACTGGCAATTTTAGTGCCTCTGTGTTCTTTTTTTACATACATCCTTTTTACTTCAACAGTATTTACATCAAACGCTCTAAAAGCTCCACAACCAATAGCATTTTTTCCTTGGTAAGCAATTACTACATTTTTTATTTTTTCCAAAGTATTGAACTGGTTGTAAAACTCATGATCATCTCCATCTGTTATCTTTAAATAAGCATCTAACTCAAATATTAATCCTCTGAAATCAGTATTCTTACTATTTGTTCTGATGATATTTATCATGTAACATGTTTATAGGTTTTGCCGTTTAATGAAAACCAAAAGTACATTGGTCTTTAAAACTCTAACTTTAACTGAACCCAAACAGGGTCTTTTTTTTCTGTGTCTAAGTTAGAAAAAGATATGCCTAATAACCTCACAGAGTTTTTAAACTTTTCTTGGTATACTAGCTCTTTTATATTATGCATGATTTCGTCTTTAGTTTGCATAAAGCTTTGAACAGTTTTACTTCTTGTTTGCTGAGTAAAATCACTGTATTTTATTTTTAAAGTGATTG
>JABAZK010000133.1 GCA_018608485.1 Flavobacteriaceae bacterium
CTTTGGCAAAGATTAGTAGCTTTATGTTACAACTTTTTGATTCTGTTTTTGGGTTATTTGCCAGCACAGTATGTACATGTATTGGATTAAATTTTACCGCTTCAGATCAATATTTGGCGATAGTAGTGCCAGGTAAAATGTATTCTAAAGCTTTTAAAGAAAAAGGCTTGGCTCCTGAAAACTTAAGTAGAACCCTAGAAGATTCTGGAACAGTTACTTCAGTATTAATACCCTGGAATACCTGCGGGGCTTATCATTCTGGTGTATTAGGAGTAAGTGTTGGAGAGTATTTTATCTATGCAATTTTTAATTGGTTATCACCATTTACAACGTTATTGTTTGCTGCATTCAGAATTAAAATTAGACAGTTAGCAGCTAAATAATAGTTAAATAAACCAATTCCACACCAGTCCAAATCTTATGGTGAAATCTCTGTAAGGATAATTTGGAGCAGAGAAATAATTTCTAGTTCCAAAGTCAGAAAGTGCATTGTCTACTCTAAAGAAAATTCGAGTTCTTCTAATTTGTGCATTAAAAAAGATATCTACTGAAGGAAATCCAATTTCTTCAGAATTTTGAAGTGTAAATTCTGCTAATAATGGATTATAGGCATTTGCCTTGTAGGATGTAAAATAGTTAAAGGTAGCACCAATTTGAACCTGCATAGGTTTTCCTTTAAACCAATAATCTCTGTAATATAAAGTATTTCTAGTAACTAGTTCTGGAACTCTAAAAACCGAAGATCCACCACTAACATTTTGATACATAAGGGTATTATCTAAAGCAAATCTTTTGTAAGAAAACTCCTTGTTAACTTTTACTTTTAAATAGGTAATGTTATCTACATATTGCTTTGGTTTGTTGTCTTCACTAAAATAAGTATAGTTTTCAATATTAGTTAGATGGATGTTAGTACTTAACCACTTAGAATCAAATTGAAACCCTAGGTCTTGTGTTCTTATGTTTTCAAAATCATTTTCCCAATTATATTCGTCATAGGTGCTTTGATAAAGTAAGAAATTATAATTTGGAGATTTAGAATTTAATAGAATACTAGCTTTAATGCTGAATAAACTGTCTTTTTTGTAGGATAAATTCCCTTGAAGATTGGTTCCTGCAAGTCTTGCTGATCCTGGAGTGATTTCACCAGTAGCATCTAATTGAAATTTATTCACTTTAGCTTTCCAGTCTGCCCCAAAAGATGCAGCACTACCCTCTAGCTTTAGTTTAGTAATTCCGCTAGTTTGATTGATAATTTTATCATACCCGTAGGAATAATTCATGATATTAGATTTTACCCTAAAAGTTCCTAAAATGTATTTAGAATTAAACTCTAAGAAAAATTGATTTTTTAGAAAAGAGTTTTTAACTACATCTCTAATATTTCCTGAAAAATTAGTACTCCCTAAAAAATTTGTAGGTGAGTTTTGTAAGAATTCGTAGCCTTTTTTACTGCTTTCAAAAACATGACCTACTTTTAGATTGGTAAAATCTTTTTGATCTACAGAGTCTTTAGAAGCAAGTAGTTGGTAGTCTTGTTCTAAATAAAGTCTGGAGGTTTCCAAGAGGTTCTCCGTGTCAATTAAATTTACATCTAGCCTGGCTCTATCTGAAAAATTAGGGTCATTTTCAAGAAAAGCTACCAAAGATTCGTTTGTTAAACCTCCACTTTCCTCATTTAAAACATCCTGAGTAGAAATATGTCCTCTGATAGCGTACTCACCTTTTTTAGTTTCATAATGAAAAGTAGTTCTAAAATTACCCTGGCTTACCAGAGATGCTCTATATTTTCCCAGAGAGCGTAATCCAGTGTAAGCAATTGAAACATTTAATCTTCTCGAAAAATTTAAGGTGAAAAAAGAATCTAAAAATCTACCTTGTTCTAGGGTAGTTAAAAACATAATCTCTGATGTGGTAGTAGGAACTTCAAAGTAATTTATATCCTCGACTTCTTTATAAGAGAACTGTTTTGCAGTAAAGCCTATATCTGGTGTATTGGTTATTCTATCAAAATCATATGTTAATCGATTAAAAGTTTGACCAATATTGTGAAAAGGTAACAAACCAAAATGGTCTCTTCTTAAAAAATTAAATTTATAATGTTTGTTTATATTGAGAGTTGTGTCTATATATGTAGTGTCATTAAAGTATGAAAAAATCTTATAATCAGTGTAGAAGGTTTTAGCACTTAATTTAATTTTTTTTGTACCACTATTATCTTGAGAAATACTATCATTAAGCATAAAATTACTTTTATCCTTCGTTCTCCTTTGCTTATCTAGAGACTTTAATTTTTGACCGAGTGCATGCGTAGTTGAAAGGCTAGCTAGAAAAAGGAAGTAAATTATTCTTTTCATTGAAAAATCTTCTGCAAAACAAAAGTAAACTTTTAAATGGAAAAGAATTCAAATAATTATCTTGAAAAAATGTTAATTTGGCAGTATGTTAAAAAATAATTTTAGTGGGTTTCAATTAGAGGTAGGCACAGATGAGGCTGGAAGGGGTTGTTTATCTGGGCCAGTAGTAGCAGCAGCTGTTATTTTACCTGCTAATTTTAAACACGAATTATTAAATGATTCTAAACAATTGTCAGAATATAAAAGAGAGATACTCCGTCCTGTAATTGAAAAAGAAGCATTGGCATATGGTATTTCTTTTGTTCATCATAATGAAGTAGATCAACTAAATGTCTTGCAAGCATCAATTACAGGGATGCAGCGTTCTATTAGCAACATGAAAATTGTTCCTGAATATATTATTGTGGATGGCAATAAATTTAGAAAGTATCTCAACATTCCATACCAAACTATAGTAAAAGGAGATGCTAAATATATGAGTATTGCAGCAGCATCAGTTTTGGCAAAAACTTATAGAGATGATTTTATGAAAAAAATTCATCAAGAATTCCCAGTATATAATTGGAAAAAAAACAAAGGGTATCCAACCAAAGAACATAGAAAAGCTATCAAAGAGTTTGGTATTGCAAAATATCACAGAAAAACATTTAAACTATTACCTGTGCAATTAAAATTAGATGTCTGATTCAAAAGCTTCTACATCAAAAAGATCTTTAAAATGGATTAATATTTTACTTTTGACTTCATTTAAATTTATTTTTTTTCCTAGTTCAACTTCTAAAGAAGTGACAGCCTTTCCTTTGATTCCACAAGGGATAATATGATCAAAATAGCCAAGATTAGTATTAACATTCAAAGCAAAACCATGCATAGTTACCCAACGACTACTTCTAATACCCATGGCACAAATTTTTCTAACAAATGGTGTTCCAGTATCTATCCAAACTCCGGTTTCGCCTTTACTTCTCTCACCTTTAATTCCGTATTCAGCTAATGTTCTTATAATTACTTCTTCTAGCAAACGCAGATATTTGTGTATGTCTGTAAAAAAATTTTCAAGATCTAAAATAGGATATCCTACAATTTGTCCAGGTCCGTGATAGGTAATGTCTCCCCCTCTGTTTATTTTGTAATAGGTCGCTTTTTTTTCTTTCAATTGTTGTTCGTTAATCAATAGATTGCTGAGGTCTCCACTTTTTCCGAGAGTGTATACATGAGGGTGCTCAACAAAAAGAAAATAGTTTGAAGTAGGTTTGTGGGTACTTTCTTTTCTGTTGTGTCTTTTTATAGCTATAATTCCATCCAGTAAAGAAGTTTGGTATTCCCAGATATGTTTATAATCTCTTAACCCTAAATCTCTTAGTGAAATTTTTTTATTACTATCCATTGAAAGCAAATATAAATATTTAGTTATATTTGATGCACTACTAAGCCCTTTTTTATCTAACACTAATATCCATGAAAAAAAGTTTACTCACCATTATCTTTTATTCAATATTTATGACTGGATTTACCCAGTCTTTTTATTGGGAGAAAATAAAAATAATACCTTCTGAAAAGAATTCTTTTTTAAAAAATTTTAATGAAAATAAATATCAAGTATTTTCTTTAGATCTAGATAAACTTAAAGCTCAACTAGATGGTGTGCCTTCAAGAAATAATATTAGTTCTAGCTCAATGGCTGAAATTTATTTTCCAGACAATAATGGAGGTATGGAGCGATTTCAAGTTTCAGAGACTTCTACTTTAGCGCCCGAGATTGCATTAAAGTATCCTAATATAAAAACATATATTGGCTTTAGTCTAGATAATCCAGGTACCAGAATTCGTTTTAGTATTACTCCTCAGGGTTTAAAAACGATGTCTACGTATCCTGACAAACCAACTCTTTTTACGGTTCCATTAAACAAAGGGAATGTATCACAATATATTACTTACGACAGAAACGTAAGAATTGATTCAAAAGAAGATTTTGAATGTTTAACAGAGAATGAATATGTACCGATCAAAGAAATTACTTCTTTTAATAGAGATGCTAACGATCAAATTTTACGAACTCTAAGAATAGCAATATCAACTACAGGTGAATACACTAACTTTTGGGATGATGGAGACAATACAAATGGTGATGCCCAAGAAGATGCTTTAGCAGCTGTAGTTTCTACATTAAATAGAACTAACGAAGTTTTTGAAGTAGATATGGCTGTCTCCTTTCAACTAGTTTCTGGAACAGAGATTATTTATCCCACAGCCTCAACAGATCCATATTCAAGTAGTAGCCCTAATGGTCAATTACAGTCAACACTTACATCTGAGGTAGGCGAGTCTAATTATGATATTGGACATTTATTTGACTATGGAAGTAATAATGGAAATGCAGGATGTATTGGGTGTGTTTGTGTAGATGGACAGAAAGGTAGTGGTTTTTCATCTCATCAATTTACAGACAACGATGGTGGACCTTACATGGATGATTTTTTTGACATAGATTATGTGCCGCATGAAATTGGTCATCAAATGGGAGGGAATCACACTTTTTCAATGAGTAGCGAGGGAACCGGTGTGAATTATGAACCTGGAAGTGGAACTACAATTATGGGATATGCCGGAATCACTGGTGCTGACGACGTTCAAGACCATAGTGATCCTTATTTTCATTATGGAACTATTAATCAAGTTTTAAATAATTTAGAAAACAAAACATGTTGGACTTCTACAGTAATTACAAATAATCCACCTGTTGCAAATGCCGGATCCGATTATACGATTCCTCAAGGAACTGCTTTTAAACTAGTAGGCTCGGCTACCGATTTAGATGAGAGAGATGTATTAACATATTCATGGGAACAAGTAGACGACGGAATTACTACCAGAAGTACTTTTGGGCCTACTAAAACATCAGGTGCTGTATGGAGATCAAGACCGCCAAGTACAAACCCAACTAGATATATGCCCGTAAAATCTCGAGTTTTATCTGGTGAATTAACAGAAACCAATCCTGGTGTAACAGTTGATAATACTTCGTGGGAAACGGTATCCACAGTTGCTAGATCTTTAGATTTTGCTTTAACCGTTAGAGATAGATCAGAAACCAATGGCACAGGACAATTTCCACAATCAGATTTTGATTTCATGACCGTTACCGTAGATGGAAATTCTGGACCATTTGCTGTAATTTCACAAACAGCAAATGAAACATGGAATGTGGGTGAAAGCCAAACAGTTACTTGGGATGTTGCAGGAACTGCTTCAGGTATTGTAAACACTCCAACGGTTAATATTTATCTATCTACAGATGGAGGGCTTACATTTCCTTTTTTAGCAGCAAATAATGTTGCAAATGATGGAAGTCATACCTTTTCTGTACCCCCAACTAATGGTGATTCCAATCAATTAAGAATAATGGTAGAAGGGAATGATAATATTTTTTACGCTGTAAATTCAACAAATTTATCATTACAACAATCAGAATTTGTTATAACTATTGAAGAACCGTCTGTTGCAGTTTGTTCGCCAAATGATGTTATCTATAATTTTACCTACAATACCTTCCAAGGATTTACAGGTACTACATCTTTTTCAACTCTAGGCTTGCCTTCTGGATTAAATGCAACATTTAGCTCTAATACAGCCAGTACAGATGGAGAAGATATAGAATTAGTTATTAGTAATATTGGTTCAATTAATGAAGGAACTTATGATTTTCAAATTATAGGTACTTCAGGAGCTATAGTCAAGAATGCTGATGCAAATTTCTCAGTATTTTCAACTTTATCTGAAATTCCTAACCTAACAACTCCAAGCGATAGTGGAGGTGGGGTAGGTTTATCACCTACTTTTTCGTGGGATGTCATTTCAAACGCAAGTTCCTATGATATAGAAATTGCCTCAGATTCTGAGTTTAGTTCAATTGTAGCTAGTGAAAATAGTACAACAAATTCATATACTGGAGCTACTTTAAATCAATCAACTACGTATTATTGGAGAGTAAAAGCTAAAAACACATGTGGAGATGGAGACTTTTCTCCCACAAGTTCTTTTACCACTCAAAATTGTACTGTGTGTATATCTACTGGGAATAGTGACTGGGAAACCAGTACAACAAGAGTAGTTTTTAACACGATAGACAATTCATCTGGAAAATCAGGAGGATATAGTGATTATACAGATATTAGTACTAGCGTAAAAGCTGATGAAGTTCATGAATTAACAATTCAGGTAAATACAGATGGTAATTATACTTTAAATACACTGGTTTGGATAGATTGGAATCAAGATTGTGATTTTGATGATGAAAA
>JABAZK010000103.1 GCA_018608485.1 Flavobacteriaceae bacterium
TCATTTTATACTCTTCTACATCTATTTTACCTTTTTTAGCAGCTGCTATTTTTGGGAAATCAATAGTGAGTTTTGACTTTTGTTCCACTAATCTTTCATCTATAAAGGCCCTTTGAAGAATATCTTCAATCAAATAATCTTCATTTATTGATTCAGGATGATATTCACTTTTAAGAGAAAGTTTAAATAAATTTGCAGTAGTATTGTACCAAAAGGCTTTCCATCCACTTCTTAATGTTTTAATATTATTGAAGGCAGTTTTTCCTGTTTGTCTATATATTAGTTTTATTAAAATTCTCCCTTCTGTACGAGTCATTTTTTTTAATTGATCTGTAAATTCTCCTTCAAGATACTTTTGAGCTCTTTTGGTATACTTAATTTTCCCTCTTTTGGTTTTAATTCTTTTTAATCTAGAATTTAACGAATCCAATCTTTGTGAGGCTGTTTTAGCAAAGGGATACGCTTTAAAGACTTTTCTTTTAAACCAATAATAGTAACGGGCATCTGTAGGTGAATTAAAATCATGTTTTGGTAAAATTGTTAATTCATCTAAATTGATTGTTAATGTATCTCCAATTTTTACCAAGATATAATCTTCTAAGTTAAGTGGTGCTGTATCCTTTTTTTGAGCAACTGACAATAAAGGCAGAAGCGCAAAAATTAAATACGTAATTTTTTTTAACAACATGGTATAAAATTCTTTCTGCAATACATTAAATAAACTTACTATTATATAAAATAAAAACATCAGAACATCAATATAAACTATAAATTTAAAGTTTTCTTCTATTATCCTCAGATTGGGTGTCAATCAATTTATTGTAAGGATCTATGCCAACCTCAGTAGGCTTAGAATCAACAATGATGGTAACTTTATTATTGATCTTAGTGATTTTATATTTTTTAAGATATAACTCTACCTCTTCTTTTGCGCCATTCACTTCTTCCTCAGTAAAAATACCTACATCAATATAATCTTCCAATTTAATAGATAAAATAGGTTTTTTCATTTTATCATTTTTATAAGATATAGTATCTCCAACTTTATCTCCATAAAAACGTTTTCCTTTCTCATCGTTTCTATATTTAGCGACTTCAAACTCTATATCTACCTGATACTTTCCGTTATCCAATTCTGTAACTTTGGTATCTATTATTCTATTCTTATACAACGTTATTGTTTCAAACATATCTGTGATTACATATTGTAAAGAATCTGGAGTAACCTCCTTTAAATGATTTACAAATTGAATGGATGTTGCATATGGAGGAGGTTCTTGAAATTTTACTTCATTTATAAATTTCTGAATAGCTCCATTCATTTTTTCTTCTCCTATATAATCGCTTAAAGCATATAAAACCATAGATCCTTTTTGATAATGTATATACCCTTGACCATCATTAAACATTAGTGGTTTTTCACGTTTACGCTCTAAAGTCCTTTGTAGTAAGTACCCATCTAAAGCTTCCTTTAAAAAGGTTCTCATTTTATTTCTCCCTTGTTCATTTTCAATCACTTTGAGAGAAACATATTCAGCCATACTTTCAGTAAGTAATGTAGAACCTAATACATCTGCACCTATTACTTGATGTGCCCACCACTGATGCGCAACTTCATGAGCAGTAACAGAAAAAGGATAATCTACACCGGCATCATCTTCATCATCTACATCTGCAATAAAACCAATTCCCTCAGAAAAAGGCATCGTATTAGCAAAAGCTTGTGCAAAGGTTCCTCCTGTTCTTGGGAACTCAATAATTCTTGCCTGTCTAAATTGATAAGGACTAAAATTTTCTGAATTATATGTTAGAGATGCTTTCATCCCTTTCATCATTCTATCTAAGTTAAAGGTGTGTGGTTTGTGATAGTAAATTTCTAAACTAATTCCATTAAACATTTCTTTTTTTACTTCGTACCTGCCAGAGTTAAATGCATAGAAGTTTAAAATTTTACTATCCATCTTATAATGAAAATATCTGCGATCTCCTTCAGACCATTCTTTTTGAAGATATCCAGGAGCTATTGCAATTTGATCTACTGATGTTGAAACTGTTGCTTCAAAATTAATCCAATCTGAGTCTTTAGATATGTAGGTATTTCCTAAAGCTGTTGAATCCGAGGGATGTGCTTGTAAATCATTTTTAGGTAAATTGTATTTTTCACGTGTTTTATCATCTGTTAATTCACCTTGGGAAGAATACCCTAAAGAGGGAAATAAAGCAAAATTATTTATAAATGTACCATTTTCTCTAACGGGAGATCTCATTTTATACATTGTGTTTTGGTTACTCTGAACAGTAACTGCCAACTCCAAAGTATCTCCGGGCATAATTTTGTTTTCAAAATGATAAATATTAAAATTATGAATAGTGTCTTTGGACACTAATTTATTAGGTTTGCTGAATTTAAATGTACTTTCTAATGCATTATGATTTAAGAAAACACTATCTATTGCAGTAGTTGTTTTATTCACCATTTGAATTTTAGCTGATGCCTCAAATAGTCTTTCCTTTGGAAAAATATCCATAGTTGTATTCACAGCTATTACCCTTGGCTGTTTATAATCCTCATATTTTTTATATTTTTTCTCCCACTCAACACTTCTTAATTCTGATTCTTTTGAAGAAATTCTTTTTCCTTTAGCACCAGTTTCTTGATAAATCGAAAACCCTAAGCTGAAAAAGGCAATTAAAAATACTGTTAAGCTAATTGCATAACCTCCTTTTAGTCTTGATTTTGCAATTGCTAATCTTTCTGCAAAAGAGGCAGGAATTCCCCGAACCCAAAATAAGGCAGATATTACTAATAGCGCCAAACCACATAGTATCCAATAGGTTTTGTAGATTAAAAATGGTGATAAAATTCCATAACCGTTCATATCTGAATAACCGAAACCTGGCCCCTGGTTGTACTTGTATATATTTAATTCTATTCCAGCCAATGATAAAAAAGGTATCCCGATTGAAACTACTAATAAAATAAATAAGCCCAAATAAGGGTTCCCAACTAAAGTTTGAATAAAAACTGATAAGAAAGCCCAAACTAAATAACCTAATAAACTAAGAATAAACAACTCTTTAAAGTAATGTCCAAATTCAAAATTGTAATATCCATTGTAAACTTGAAAAATGATACCTGCAAGCATAATTACTGCTAACAAAATTATTTGCATTTTAACCAAAGCAATCACTTTTGAAAATAGTAAGGTCCAGTTTGGTATTGGTGTTGCATCAACCAAATGATTTACTCTTGCAATTTTAGCTCTGCTTACAAGCATTCCTGCATATAAAAATGTACATATATTTATAGAAATTGAAAAGACTCCGCCAATATTTAGCATTTTCCAAGTAACTGGTAAGGTAGCTGTTCCAAAAATATTCCCGATTTCTGATAAACCAACAACCATTAAAACTAAACCTACAAGAACTATTGAAATAAATGGCCAACTCTTTACGATGTATTTAAAATCGATATTGGATAAGCTCCACATTGTTTTTAAATTCTGAGTAAAAGAATAATTATGCGCTACTTTAGGTAAGACAATTTTAGTAATTCCACTAATGTTTGATTTTACGACTTTTTTTCCTTCAACTTTTTTAAATGAAAAGGAAATTGCATTCTGGCTAAAAGCAAAAAACTTATATACGAAACCAAAGATTAAAGTTGACACTCCTAACCATAACAAACGATTATAAACAATCATCTCTTTAATTGGTATTTGTAATTCATTTTGCTCTGAGGGAGTCCAGTATTTCGTATAGTAGTTTACTGCTCCTGAACCAAAAGGATCTAATAAGGCTAACAACCCCCTTTGCTCTGGATCAGATAGCATACTTTCTACAACTCCTTGAGCAAATAAAACTATAATAACGGTAATAAAGCCAGCTGCAATATTTCTGGAAAAAGTAACAACTGCAAACACTATGGCACCAAACAATAAAATATTTGGAAGAATAAAAACTAAATATGCCTTTACATAAGTGATTAGTTGAAAATTTCCCACAATATCTGAGTTAGTTCCTGGAAATCGAAAACCAATGAACATCCCTATAGCAATTGACAAAACTATTATTGACACTACTACAATTCCACTATAAAATTTAGCTAATAGATAATTTGACTTTGTAAAAGGGAACGAATATAAAATGGTGTGCATTTCACTCTTATAATCTCTATAAATTGACACTCCGATGATGGATGGAAATAAAAAGAAAATAAAAATAGTTAAGGCATTAAATAAACCATTAACTCCCGAGGGAGAGTTTACTATTCTAGAAGAACCTGTGGTTACTGTTACAGAATCAAATAAACCGGCAGTACCTGCTGATAAAAAGAATGATAAGCCTAAAAATATAGCTAAGTAAATATAAAAAGCTGGTTTTTTAAACCAATATTTTAATTCTTGTTTAAATATTGTTGAAAACATAATATGAATTTGGTTTTGGTTGATTTGTTTAAAAAGGCTCCTTGTAAAATTCTATGATTTTGAATTTTACTTTATCCATTTTAAACAAATGCTAGTTCATCTTGTTTTAAGGCTATGAAATACACATCATCTAATTGCGGATCAACAGCAATAAAATCTTGAGAAGGTTTTTCAGAAGCATGAACTCTCAGGTTTATTGTATTGTCTTGATTGTAATGAGATGACAAAATAGTGTGCAATTTTTCGTTTTCATCTAATTGATCTCTTTCAATAGTTTTCTGCCAAATAGTCCCTTCAATTTCCTTAGTAGCTTCTTGTGGAGTGGTATGCTGTAAAATTTTTCCACCATTTAAAATTGCCATTTCGTTACATAACTCTTTTACATCTTCAACGATATGAGTAGAAAAAATAACAGTACAGTTTGTACCAACCTCTCTTAATACATTTAAGAATCGGTGTCTCTCAGCAGGATCTAAACCAGCTGTTGGTTCATCAACAATAATTAATTTTGGATTATTTAATAACAATTGTGCAATTCCGAAACGCTGTTTCATACCGCCTGAATAGCCTGCTACATACTTTCTTCTTACATCGTATAAATTGGTGATTTCTAACACTTCTTTTACAATTGCTTTTCTTTCATTGGCATTAGAAATCCCTTTTAAAGTTGCGAAATAGTTTAATAAATCTTCCGCAGACATTTTAGGATACACCCCAAAGGATTGTGGCAAATACCCCAATACTTTTCTTAAAGACATATTATCTTTTAAAACTTCAATGTCGCCAAACATAATAGAACCAGAATCAGGACTTTGTAATGTTGCTATTGTTCTCATCAAAGATGACTTCCCAGCTCCATTTGGACCTAAAAGACCAAACATTCCAGTTCCTATTTCAATACTTAAATTATCTATTGCTTTGACCCCATTTTTATATGTCTTCGTTAGATTTTTAATGACTAGCTTCATCTTGAAATTTTAATTTTTAAGTTGGTATTTGCAATATAAGTAATTCACTTACACTAATTGTTACAATAAGTTTGAAAAAAAAACGAGGAAGCTACTTAAAACTATAAAAATCATATTATTTTTACAAAAAAGAGAAAAATACAATGGCTAAAAAATCAATTTTAAATAAAAAATCAATTTCCTTTTTAGAGCATTATTTGAATAATGCTGCTCCAACTGGTTATGAATGGAATGGACAAAAAATATGGATGGATTATTTAAAACCATATGTAGATGAATTTATTACAGACACCTACGGAAGTGCTGTTGCAGTTATTAATCCAGAGGCTCCATATAAAGTTGTAATTGAAGGACATGCCGATGAAATATCTTGGTATGTAAATTACATCTCTGATGAGGGCTTAATCTATGTCATTAGAAATGGAGGTAGTGACCATCAAATTGCTCCAAGTAAAATTGTAAATATTCATACTAAGAACGGCATTGTAAAAGGTGTATTTGGTTGGCCAGCAATTCACACAAGAAACAGAGCCAAAGAGGAAGCTCCTAAACCTGAAAATATTTTTATTGATTGTGGTTGTAAAACAAAAAAAGAAGTTGAAGACCTTGGTGTACACGTTGGTTGTGTAATTACTTACCCAGACGAATTTCACATTCTAAATAAATCAAATTTTGTTTGTAGAGCTTTAGACAACAGAATGGGTGGTTTTATGATAGCTGAAGTTGCCAGACTAATCCATGAAAATAAAAAACAGCTTCCATTTGGGCTATATATTACCAATTCTGTACAAGAAGAAATAGGTTTAAGAGGTGCAGAAATGATATCGCATACTATCCAACCTAACGTTGCCATTGTTACTGATGTTACTCATGATACAACCACCCCTATGATTGACAAAAAGAAAGAAGGTCATATAAAAAACGGTGAAGGTCCAGTGATAGCTTATGCTCCGGCTGTTCAGCAAAAACTTAGAGATTTAATCACGGAAACAGCAGAGGAAAAAAATATTCCATTTCAAAGAGCGGCGCTATCTAGAGCAACAGGAACAGATACCGACGCTTTTGCATACAGCAATGGTGGAGTTGCATCTGCTTTAATCTCTTTACCTCTTCGTTACATGCACACTACCGTGGAAATGGTTCACAGAGATGATGTAGAAAATGTTATTAAATTAATCTATG
>JABAZK010000068.1 GCA_018608485.1 Flavobacteriaceae bacterium
AAGTTTTGTTTCTCAATTTTTACTAGATGCCAATGTAAATTATCTTTGGAAAGACTCTAAAGGGAAAGGAAGCTTACAACTAAGCTTTGAAAGTGTATTAGATAAGGCCCAACATGCTGATTATTGGATTGCTCCAGGATATTTCTCTAGCAAAGCACAATTGCTTGAAAATAATCCTCATTACAAGAACTTTGCTGCTTTTAAAAACAATAATATCTACACGGCTTCTACTAAAAGAGGCGTAAAAGGAGGAGTTGTGTATTATGAATTAGGACCAACAAGACCTGATTTAATTTTACAAGACCTCATTAAAATTACAAATCCTGAACTATTACCCAATTATACGTTGACATTTTTTGAGCAAATGAAATAATAAAATCTTATTCTTTTTTTTCAAGTGCTACTTCTCTTAAATACAAGTAAAACGGAAAAGAAAAAGCTACTGCAATTAAGAAAGTTAGAGGAATAATAACCCACCAAGCTTTAACTTTTAATTTTCTTGCATCTGGGATAAACCACACAAAAAACGTTAAAACAACTACAGTTAAATCTGCACCAAAAGATTTCCCTGCAAAATTAGATTGAGCCAACTCAAAGAAATGAACAAGGGAAGCCTCCTCATAAGTCATAAAATATTGAATATTGTAAAACCAAGTATAACTAATACCTATGAAGGAAATGATAAGAAAGATGTATTTACGTTTCATATAGTTTATAATTTATTTAAAAAAACTAATTAAAATAGTGTGATTTGCCCATCATCTGAAGCGTTTTTTTCTTCATCTGTAGGTTCTTTACTTATAGTAGTTGATGGATGTGTATTTTCAGAAGTTGAAATCACCTCCTCTTCTACTACTTCTACTTCTTCAACTACCAGCTCTTCCGGTTCTTCATAAGGTAAAGAGGCCAGTAAATTTACTTGTTTTATTTTATCGGTAGTAAGCTGATTTCCTTGTGCTTTTAATCCTTTTACAGCAATAAATTCTTCAAAGTTTATTTCTTTTTTATCAAGAGATCGTTTAGAAAAGATAACCTCAGCTACAGGTCTATAGTCTACAACAATAATTTCTAATTGTGATTTTGAATGTTCAGATATAAAAACTTCCTCTTTTTCTTCAGTTTCAATTAAAAAACGCTTCACATAATAGCGCTCTTTCTCACCATCATAATAAATTACTGATATTGGCTTTTTTGGTTTCCATTTTTCAAGAACAATCATATCATCCTCAAAATGCATCTGTAAATCTGGTGTAACAGCTTTAATTTTTCCAGATTGAGTAGCTATTAATATCTTGTCTTCGGCTCTAAATTCACCCAGTAGTTCTCCTCTGGCGTCTACATTAAGTCTTTGTACAGCATCATCAAACCATATCTTTCTTGGTTTTAATGTAGAAACTCCTGAAGATTTAAATTCAACTTTTCTAATGGCAAATTTTGTAATAGTATTTCCTCTAACTCCTCTTCCTTTTACAGCTAAATCAGCAAAATCTATGTCCCATTTTAATTTTTTTATGCTTCCAACTGCACGTAACAAAACGGTAACAACTTCAGCCTCTCCATTGGGATTAGCAGTGAAATAATGAACCATTGTATTGGATTTACCAGGAGTAAGATCATAATCCTTATCTCGGGTTACTCCTGTCACAGAAAAACGTTTCATATAACTAGCTCCTCCTTTACCATCTCTGTACATCATGTTATAAACAGTTCTGGTATCTTTCTTTTTAAATACTGCTAAATGAATAATATCTTTTCCCACAAATGTCTTAGAGGCTACTTTGGTAACAATCATCTTACCATCTTTCTTAAAAACGATGATATCGTCTATATCCGAACAATCTGTAACATACTCGTTTTTTCGTAGAGAGGTACCTACAAAACCTTCTTCCCTATTCACGTAAAGTTTTGTATTTCTGATAACTACTTTCGTGGCAATAATATCCTCAAAACTTCTTATTTCAGTTTTTCGTCCTTTGTCTTTGCCGTAAGTAGTTTTTAATCGTTTAAAATAATCTATCGCATAAGTTATCAAGTTATTTAGGTACTCCTTTACTTGAGCTATTTTTTCTTCTAAACCCTCTATAAATTGTTTAGCTTTATCGATATCAAATTTTGAGATTTTCTTAATTCTAATTTCAGTTAAACGAACAATATCCTCCTCAGTAATGGCTCGTTTTAAGTGTTTAACATGCGGTTTTAATCCTAAGTCTATTGCTTTAATAACACCCTGCCATGTTTCTTCTTCTTCAATGTCTCGATAGATACGGTTTTCTATAAAAATTCGTTCTAAAGACGCAAAATGCCATTGTTCCTCTAATTCATGAAGTTGAATTTCAAGTTCTCTTTTTAATAAATGAACTGTATAATCAGTTGAACTTTTGAGCATTTCAGACACCCCAATAAATTTGGGTTTATGATCTTCAATAATACAACACAAAGGTGAAATTGAATTTTCACAATTGGTAAATGCATACAGTGCATCTATGGTTTTATCGGGAGATATATTCGCTGGTAAATGAACTAATATCTCAACATTAGCAGCGGTATTATCCTCAATTTTCTTGATTTTAATTTTGCCTTTATCGTTCGCTTTTATGATACTATCTATTAGCGATGATGTTGTTGTTGCAAAAGGAATTTCTGTAATTACCAGCGTTTTTTTATCTAATTGTGAAATTTTAGCTCTAACGCGAACTTTCCCTCCTCGTTTACCGTCATTATAATTGGAGAAGTCAGCTATCCCACCAGTCAGAAAATCTGGAAGAATTTTAAAACTTCTTCCTTTTAAATATTTTATTGAAGCATCTATTAATTCTATGAAATTGTGAGGTAATATTTTAGTAGATAATCCAACAGCTATACCCTCTGCTCCTTGAGCCAATAGTAAAGGGAACTTAACCGGCAAATTAACAGGTTCTTTTTTACGTCCGTCATAAGAGGCTTGCCATTCGGTAGTTTTTGGGTTAAAAACGACATCTAATGCAAATTTAGATAAACGAGCTTCAATATAACGAGAGGCAGCAGCTCGGTCTCCTGTGAGTATATTACCCCAGTTACCCTGCATATCAATTAACAATTCTTTTTGCCCCATTTGCACCATAGCGTCCGCAATAGAAGCATCACCATGAGGATGATATTGCATGGTATGACCTACGATATTGGCAACTTTATTATAGCGTCCATCATCTAGATCTTTCATGGAATGCATGATTCTACGTTGTACAGGCTTAAAACCATCATTAATTCCAGGAACTGCTCTTTCTAAAATTACATAGGAAGCGTAATCCAAGAACCACTCCTTGTACATCCCAGTAACTCTTGTAATAGTTTCTGTAGATTCATTAGAATCGATATGATTTTCTGCAGATTCTTTATCTTCTTCGTAGTCGTTAATTTCTTCACTCATCTTTTATACTTCCTCAACAATATCTAATTCAACTTTTAAATTTTCAATAATAAACTTTTGTCTATCTGGAGTGTTTTTTCCCATGTAAAACTGCAACATTTGATCTATAGACATTTCTTTATCTAACATTACTGGATCTAATCGAATGTCATCACCAATAAAATGAACAAACTCATTAGGAGAAATCTCACCAAGCCCTTTAAATCTTGTGATTTCAGGCTTCCCTTTCAATTTTTCTATGGCATTTCGTTTTTCTTCCTCTGAATAACAGTAATACGTTTGCTTTTTATTTCTCACTCTAAATAATGGCGTTTCTAGAATATATAAGTGTCCTTCTTTAATTAACTCAGGAAAGAATTGAAGAAAGAAAGTGATTAATAGCAATCTGATGTGCATTCCATCCACATCAGCATCGGTGGCTATTACAATATTATTATAACGAAGATCCTCTAAACCATCCTCAATATTTAATGCAGCTTGCAATAAATTAAACTCCTCATTTTCGTACACAATTTTTTTAGATAAACCGTAGGAATTTAATGGCTTCCCTTTTAAACTAAAGACAGCTTGAGTATTTACATTTCTAGATTTTGTAATAGATCCAGAAGCAGAATCTCCCTCAGTAATAAATAGAGTCGTTTCTAAATGTGCTTCCTTTTTAATATCGCCTAGATGTACTCTACAATCACGTAATTTCTTGTTGTGTAAGCTAGCTTTTTTTGCTCTATCTCTAGCTAATTTTCGAATACCTGAAAGCTCTTTTCGTTCTTTTTCGGCTTGCAATATTTTTTTCTGAATACTCTCTGAAACAGCAGAATTCTTGTGTAAATAATTATCTAACTGTGTTTTTAAAAAATCATTAATATAGGTTCTTACAGTGGGTAAACCACCCCCCATTTCGGTAGAACCTAATTTTGTTTTTGTCTGACTTTCAAAAACAGGTTCCATTACTTTAATAGCAATAGCCGATATAATAGATTTTCTAATATCTGACGCCTCAAAATTTTTACCATAAAACTCTCTAATAGTTCTTACCAGCGCCTCTCTAAAGGCAGATTGATGAGTTCCTCCTTGAGTGGTATGTTGACCATTGACAAAAGAATGGTATTCTTCAGAATATTGAGTTTTACTGTGAGTTATGGCTACTTCTATATCATTTCCCTTCAAATGAATGATAGGATAAAGCATGTCGTCTTTATTGTTGTTGTCCTCCAATAAATCTTTCAATCCATTTTCTGAGAAGAATTTTTCACCATTAAAAATAATAGTCAGTCCTGGATTGAGGTACACGTAATTTTTTAGCATTTTAGCTACGTACTCACTCCTAAATTTATAATTTTTAAAAATCACTTCGTCTGGGATAAAGGATACTTTTGTTCCTTTTCTTCTGGAAGATTCCTCTAATAATTCTTTGTTTATTAAATTACCTTGTTCAAATTCAGCTGAAGCAGATTTATGATCCCTATTAGATTCAACTCTAAAAAAAGAGGACAACGCATTTACGGCTTTTGTTCCAACACCATTTAATCCTACAGATTTTTTAAACGCTTTGGAATCATACTTACCACCAGTATTCATTTTAGAAACTACATCAACAACTTTACCCAATGGAATCCCTCTACCATAATCTCTCACCGAAACTTTACTGCCTTGAATAGAAATTTCGATGGTCTTTCCAGCTCCCATTACATACTCATCAATAGAATTATCAAGTACTTCTTTAACTAATATATAAATTCCATCATCTGGAGAAGATCCATCACCTAATTTTCCAATATACATACCAGGTCTCATTCTAATATGTTCTTTCCAATCTAGCGAGCGGATATTATCTTCTGTATACTTAGTCTGTTGAGTCATAAAATCTTTCTACTATTTTGTAGCCTTGCTAAAATAGGATTTCTCATCAAAAATTAAAATGGTCAAGTACATTAGTTATCAACAGATTTTACACTGCTTGAAACAGTAAATATTTTACAGAATATAACAATATGTTGTATTTTTAAACAAATACTTTTTAAAGAACTTATTGTTATAATTTTGGTTCAAATTAAACCAAATGAACAACGAACATTTATTAGATTTAGCCAATAAATACGGAAGCCCATTGTATGTGTATGATACAGATATTATTGCCTCTCAATACAGAAGAATTACAGATGCTTTTGAAAAAGTAGAACAGTTACAATTAAATTATGCTGTAAAAGCCTTATCTAATATAAATATCCTGCGTTTTTTTAAAAATCTCGGAGCTGGCCTAGACACAGTATCTATTCAAGAAGTAAACTTAGCATTGTCGGTTGGAGTAGATCCTAAGAAAATTATTTATACACCCAACGGTGTTTCTTTAGAGGAGATAGAAAATGTTGCTAAAAAAGGGGTTCAAATTAATATAGATAATCTTTCAATTTTAGAACTATTTGGACAAAAACACCCTGAAATACCTGTTTGCATTAGAATTAATCCTCATATAATGGCTGGCGGGAATAGTAAGATATCGGTTGGTCACATAGATTCAAAATTTGGAATTTCTGTTCATCAAGTTCCACATATTAAACGAGTTGTTGAAAATACAGGAATGCATGTAAATGGAATTCATATGCACACAGGGTCAGATATCTTAGATATTGACACCTTTTTACGAGCAACAGAAATTTTATTTGATGTGGCTAAAAAATTCAAAACCATTGATTTTATTGACTTCGGTAGTGGTTTTAAAGTACCTTACAAAGAAGGAGATATTTCTACTGATATTGAGCAACTAGGTCTTCAACTTACGGAGAGGTTTAATTCTTTCTGTAAAGATTTTGGTAAAAAAGTCACCTTAATGTTTGAGCCAGGAAAATTTTTAGTTTCCAAAGCTGGAAACTTTCTTGCTAAAGTAAATGTTGTAAAACAAACCACATCTACAGTTTTTGCTGGAATTGATAGTGGATTTAACCATTTAATAAGACCTATGATGTATGACTCGTATCATCATATTACAAATATCTCTAACCCTAATGGAAGAGACCGTTATTACTCTGTGGTCGGTTATATCTGTGAAACAGACACCTTTGGCTCTAACAGAAGGATAAGTGAAATTTCGGAAGGTGATATCTTATGTTTTGAAAACGCTGGTGCCTATTGTTTTTCTATGGCATCAAATTACAATTCAAGATACAGACCCG
>JABAZK010000093.1 GCA_018608485.1 Flavobacteriaceae bacterium
TTAACTCCAATTTTAAGAAATTTTGCAAGCGTAATTATTGTTGTTTTTGGATCTTTCAAATTACTAGTTTTATTTGGAGTAGATGCTACAACTATATTAGCGAGTGCCTCTATTGGTGGATTAGCCGTTGCATTTGCATCTCAAGATACAGTTAAGAATTTAATAGGAACGGTTATGATTTTTATAGACAAACCTTTTCATATAGGTGATTGGATTTCAGCTGGAGAAGTTGTTGGAACTGTTGAAGAGGTAGGTTTTAGATCCACTAGAATTAGGTCTGCAGATACTTCAATATTCCAAATCCCTAACAGTAAACTTTCCGAGCTAGTAATAAATAATAGCGGCCTAAGACTTTACAGGCGATATAATACACAACTAGGCTTACGTTATGATACACCTCCAGAATTAATAGAAGCTTTTGTAAAGGGTGTTCGTGAAATTATTGTTGCACATCCCGACACCAAATCTGATTCTTATAATGTAGAGTTTACTGGCTTTGGTGACTCTGCGTTGTTAATTTTGATGAATATGTATTTACAGGATTTGGCTTGGTCTAGTGAACAAAAGTCAAGACATCAAATCCACATTGCTATTGTTAAACTAGCAAAAGAGTTAGGGGTTGATTTTGCCTTTCCTTCAACAACTGTAATGATTGAACAATTTCCTGAAAAAAAATCATTAGAATTTAACTACAACAACGATAAAAAAAGAATTGATGATGCAATTAATAAAGTAGTTTCAGATTTTAAACAAAATTTAAAAGAATAATAGAAAAAAAACTACTCTTTTTTTGGAGGCATGGGTCCTCTTAAATGTATTACCAAACCATTTAGAAAGTTTCTTAAAATTTGATCGCCACATTCCATGTATTTTGGATGGTCTTCCTTTCTGAAGAAAGCACCTAGTTCACTTTTAGAGACTTTAAAATCTACTAGTTTACAAATGTCTACTATGTCATTATCACGAAGCTTGTGTGCTACACGTAATTTTTTAAAAATATCGTTGTTAGTTAATCCCATGTGATAAAGATACTAGTTTTAACTGACTACACTAAAAATGGCCCAGGCATACAAAGCAAAACGTAAAAAACGAAATAATCCAAAAAGAACCACTCCTTTAAATGGATATTTTATCATTCCTGCTGCCATGCATGTAATAGAAAAAGGAACTGGTAAAAGAGCACCAATGAGAATTAAAAAACCACCCCATTTACTGGTATTTTTTAAATACTTGGCCATTTTTATTTCTAGATAATTTTTCACACTAGCTATTTTTAAAATAGTTTTTCCTATGAAAAAGGATAGTAATCCACCAAAGTATGAAAGTGATGCTAGTATTGCTAAGCTAGCAACTGGAGTAGCTGTTTTTTTTGACCAAGCAATAAATATTTCAGGAGGAATTAAGCCTAGTAAGGTTTCAGACAAAAAAAATGTGATCAAGACTCCTGTTTTTGAAAATGTTTTAGTAAGCAGTTCTAAACCATCGTCAATTGTAAATACGTATCTGTTAAACAGAAATAGAGCAGCGATAATCAATATAACTGGCACTGTTACTTTTTTTATGCTATCGACAACAAAAGAGTAAAATCCAGTATATTTATAGTATTGATGTAGTAGTTGTGTTTTTGATTTTTTTCTTTTCATAGCTTAAGAGAAACAAAAATAATAAGTAAAAACCTGTTTAAAAACCGAAAACTAAATAATTAACTTTTCTTTATACTTTAGCTTAATAAATATATAATTGTATGAATATTATTGGATCAATTGAAACTATTTTTAAAAAATATGTACCCTCACCGTTTACAATTGCTATCCTATTAACTATCACCACCATTTTTTTAGCATTAATTTTTACAGTTCCAGAGGAAATAAGTTCAGTAGATTATCTAATAGATATCTTAACCTTTTGGGAAAAAGGAATTTGGTCTACATCTTTATTAGAATTTGCTTACCAAATGATGCTTATCTTAGTATTGGGTCATGTTTTGGTATTGAGTAAGCCTGTTAGCAACCTCATTTTAAAAATTACTTTTTATTGTAAGAACACTGCTACAAGTGCGGCTATTGTGGCTTGTTTAACAATGTTAGTGGCTTTTTTTAATTGGGGTCTAGGGTTAATCTTTGGGGCATTATTAGCTAGGAAAGTTGCAGAGCACTCACAGCAAAATAATATTAAAATAAATTACCCAATAATTGGTGCTGCAGGGTATGTAGGATTAATGGTATGGCATGGTGGTATTTCAGGGTCTGCTCCAATAAAAATAAATGAAGATGGGCATATTTCCTCCTTAATGAAAAATATTTCATCTTCTACTATCTCTGAAAGAATACCCTCCTCGATAGATTTTAGTCAGACAATTTTTAGTTTATCTAATTTGCTGATTTTTTCTACAGTAGTACTAGTTATTACAGCATTTTTCTACATTTTAGGAAAGAACTCCAAGCCTACTAAGATTAACCTACCCATCTATAAAATGACTCAAGATGAAAATATTACAACTAAATCTGAAAGATTAGATAATTCAAAAGTGTTAGCTACTATTTTTGGGGCCATAATTATTCTAGCCTTTTTTTTTAACTATTTTGATGATATAAAAGCGATGAAAATTACTCCCAATCTAATTAATTTTTTGATGTTAGGCTTAGGAATTATTTTACATGGTAATTTTAAGAATTTTACCAATGCTATTTCAGAATCAATTTCCGATATTTCAGGAATTCTCATACAATTTCCATTATATTTTGGTATTATGGGAATAATGAGTAGCAGCGGTATGGTTTCTCAAATATCAAATTTTTTTGTATCGTTTTCTAATGTCACAACTCTTCCAGTAGTCACTTTTTTTAGTGCTGGATTGGTAAATATATTTGTACCAAGTGGAGGTGGACAGTGGGTTATACAAGGTCCAATTGTTGTTGAATCTGCACTAAGATTAGGAGTTCCTTTAAATAAAGCTATTATGGCTTTGGCATACGGAGATCAAATTACAAACATGCTTCAACCCTTTTGGGCACTTCCTCTCTTAGGAATTACAAAACTTAAGGCTAAAGAAATTTTACCATATTCATTATTGGCAATGATTATTGGTGGGAGCATTTATATAGTGGGAATTTTACTTTTTTGATTATATGAGATGGCTTTCCGAAAAAATTGAATTTCCACCACATGAAACTGCTACAAAAGAAGGGGTTCTGGCATTAGGAGGAGATTTATCTCCCAAAAGGTTACTTTTTGCCTACAGGAATGGAATTTTTCCTTGGTATTCTCTTGATGAACCAATAGTATGGTATAGTCCGAAAAAAAGAATGGTTTTATTTCCTAAAGAGTTGAAAATTTCCAAATCAATGACTAAAATTATCAAAAAAAATAAATTTGAAATTACAGAAAATCAAGCTTTTGAGGAGGTTATTCATCAATGTAAAAACATTATTCGTAATGGTAATTTAGGGACATGGATAACAGATGATATGGAACAGGCCTATATTAAGCTTCATAAGAAAGGATATGCTAAGTCAATTGAGGTATGGAGTTTGGATTCTAATTCTGATGTGTTAGGGAAGAGTAAAAAAAATCTTGTGGGAGGTTTGTATGGATTAGAAATTGGAAATATTTTTTGTGGAGAAAGTATGTTTTCAAAAGTCTCTAATACTTCAAAAATTGCATTTATTCATTTGGTTAATAATCATAATTATCAATTGATAGATTGTCAAGTTTATAATAATCATCTGGCTAGCCTGGGTGCTAGAGAAATTTTGAGAGATGATTTTTTACAAAAAATTAAATGTATTGGTTAAGAACAACATCCTCCAGATTATTCACTTACACAGCAAAATTTAATTAATCAAATATCCTAAGTCAATACTATCAAAAATATAAAAATTTGTTACCTATATTTGAAGTCATAATTCTATAATAAAATGAGTATTAAAAAAGCACAACAGCAAGTAGATCAATGGATTCAGAATCACGGTGTAAGATATTTTAATGAGTTAACCAATATGGCTCAGCTTACCGAAGAAGTTGGAGAGGTTGCTAGAATCATAGCTAGAAGATATGGAGAGCAATCAGAAAAACAATCAGATAAAGGAAAAGATCTGGGAGAGGAGCTGGCAGATGTGTTATTTGTTGTTTTATGTCTAGCCAACCAAACAGGAATTAATTTAGAGGAATCATTTAACAAAAAGCTAGAAATTAAAGCTAAACGAGATCATAATCGTCATCAAAGCAATAAAAAACTTCAATAATATGGCCTTATCTGTAAATATTAAAAAATCTTTTTTTTGGTTAAATGTAATTAAAATTGGAATTGTATTTGTTTTCTTTTTAAGTATAGTTTCTCTTCTTTTTAATAGTTTTTCAGATATTTTTTCAGCTGATTGGCAGGCAGTTATAGAAAAAAACTTTAGCAATCAATTATGGAAACGTTTCTTTTCTACTAAATTTATAGGTGGTTTTGTTTACGGAGTTTATGTTTCAAATAAGAATATGAAATAAAGGAATCTTTAAAAATAGTATCCAATAATTATACAAAAAAAAGCGACCAATGGTCGCTTTTTTTATGAGGAAAAAACAAATTAGTCTAATTGAATTAAATCAATCTGGCTGTCTTTTACTTTTTGATTTAGAACTTTTACTTTTATGTTGAAGAGATCATACAATTTTGATAATTGATTGTCTATTTCTTCAGTTATTTCATTTTTAAAATTAATAGCTTGCTCAGTAGGAGCGTAACTTCCAATTCTAGTTAAAGAATTAAGGTGTGCTAATTTATTATTTAGTCTAATTGGAAAATTTAATGGATCTTGATTACTCTTACTTTTTGTTTGGTAGAGGGTTTCTTCTATAACTTTCATCTCTTTAAGTAAGCTATCTGCATAGTCTAATAACTCTGAATGTTTTAACTTATCACTTATTGATTTTTGTAAAGAAGTTACCTGTGCTCTTACTTTCTTAACATTTTTTAGTGCTTTATGAATTTCTGTTACTTTAGTATTAATATCATTTATGAAATTAAATTGAGCAGTAGCGTCTGCTAGATTAGTTTCTGAAATTGGATTCTTTAGAATTGTAAAGTTTTGAGATTTAGTTGTTTCACCTACTTGTAAAGAAACTTTATAATTACCAGGTAAAGCCATTGGTCCATTTAGAGAAGCCCACCACAAGATCATATCTTTTACTTTTTCTGCTCCAGGGTACATCATGTCCCAGTAAAAAATGTTGTTTCCGTTTTCTGTATTTAGTTTAGCTTCTTTTTTTTCTTTGTTAGGTTTTGTACTAAACGTTTTAATTAATTGATCATTGCTGTCAAAAATTTGAATGGATACCACTTCTTTTTTATCTTTTTCTTTAATAAAATAGTTAATTGCAACTCCACCAGGATGATTAGTACCAGCAGTTTTTGAAGTTCTGCCATTTCCTCCAGACATTCTATAACTATCCTGAGGTTTGAATAAAATAACATCTTCTTTTATTATTCTGGTATTTAATTGATGAAAAGGAGTTAAGTCATCAATCATCCAAAAAGATCTTCCCTGAGTTGCCGCAATGAGATTGTCGTTTTTAATAGCTAAATCAGTAATAGGAACAATAGGTAAATTCAATTGAAATTTTTTCCAATTATTTCCATCATCAAAAGAGATATACATTCCTCTTTCTGTCCCCGCGTATAACAAGCCTTTACGCTTTGGGTCTGCTCTTAAAGCACGTGTAAAGTCTTCAGGACCAATTCCATTTGTAATTAGCTTCCATGATTTTCCATAATTTTCAGTTTTGTATACATAAGGTAGGTAATCACCAGATTTATATTTTGTTCCAACTATGTAAGCACCACCCTTGGTAAATGGATTTATCTCTATACAATTAATCATCATCCATTCTGGCATTTTTTTTGGAGTTACATTAGTCCAATTTTTTCCACCATCTTTAGTAACATGAACCAGACCATCATCTGAACCTGTCCAAATTAACCCATCTTCTTGATTCGATTCATTTACAGCGAAAATAGTTGCATAATATTCTACACCTGTGTTGTCTTTTGTAATTGGTCCACCGGAAGATTTTAGAGTACTAGGGTCATTTCTTGTTAAGTCTGGACTTATAATTTTCCATGATTGTCCCTCGTTTGTAGTCATATGCAAATGATTTGATGCTGCATATAATTTATTTTTATGATTTGGAGAGAACATGATTGGGAAATTCCATTGAAAACGATATTTAAAATCTTCAGCACCATGCCCCATTGGGTCATCTGGCCATACGTTAATTGCTCGTGTTTCTCCAGTTGTATGATTTTGCCTAGTTAATAAACCACCATAGCTTCCTCCATAAACAATATCATTATTTGTAGGATCTATTGCTAAATGAGCACTTTCTCCACCTGCTGTAGATTCCCAGTCAGATTCACCTATAAACCTGCCCTGTGTTCTGTGGGCAATTCTAACAGTAGAATTATCTTGTTGAGCTCCATAAATACGGTAGGGAAAATGATTGTCTGTGGTAACTCTGTAAAACTGTGAAGTTGGTTGATTTTTATAGGTACTCCAATTAATACC
>JABAZK010000051.1 GCA_018608485.1 Flavobacteriaceae bacterium
GCTCCACATTGTGCTATTCCACAACCAAATTTTGTACCTACCAAGTTCAGTTCATCTCTTAAAACCCAGAGGAGAGGTGTATCATTGTCTACATTTACAATAATTTTTTTACCGTTAATGTTTAGTGTGTAATTTGGCATAATATATGTTTGAAATAAAAAGCATAAGTTAAAAATTATTGTTCAAACTTTCAAATGTATTTAATAGTTTGCCACTATTCTTAACAAAATTTGTTGATTATCAAATCAAAAAAACCTTGACACGAACACTACGTAAATTTAAAAATTGCAGTATTTAATAGATTTAGCTTAATTTAGTACCCAAACATTTGAAGAGATATCGTTTTATGAGTCATATAATTCTCTTGTATTTATATCATAAACCCTAAACAATGAAATTAAAATATTTTATTTATTTAATGTTATTAACTCAGCTGAGTGTTTTTAGCCAAGAGCTTCCTCCTATTGAAGTTTTTAAGCCAAAAGATTATGCTGCAGAAGACCAAAATTGGGGGGTTTCTCAAGGAAATGATAAGTCTATATACTTTGCAAATAACAAAGGACTATTAAGCTATAATGGCTCTAGATGGAAACTATACAAATCATCAAACTCATCTATCTTTAGATCTGTTAAAGTTATTGGGGACAAAATCTACACTGGTAGTTATATGGATTTTGGATTTTGGGAAAAAAATAAATATGGCACTTTAAAATACACCTCTTTATCATCAAATGAAAAAATCTCTTTGGCAGAGGATGAAGAGTTTTGGAATATTTTAGAACTAGACCGTTGGATTCTTTTTCAGTCTCTAGACCGCATTTATATTTTTGATACAAAAACAAAATCTACTGATATCATTGAATCAGAGACATCAATTACAAAAATATATAAGGTACAAGAAGAAATTTACTATCAAAAATTTAATCTTGGGATCTATAAATACAAGAATGGCAATGAGACATTAGTCTCTAACAACAAAATCTTAAAAGGCAACAACATTATAAATATATTCTTAAACAATAACAAATTATTGTTTCAAACAAAAGAGCTTGGTTTTTTTATTGAAAGAAATGACAAAAGCGTTGTTGAGTGGGATACTAAACTTAATAAAAAACTTAAAGAATACAGTGTATACAATAGTCTACAGTTGCAAAATAATGACTTTATACTAGGCACTGTATCTAATGGAATCATTTATATCAACAAAGAAAAAGAAATAGAATACACCATAGATCAGAGTAAAGGACTAGCAAACAATACAGTACTTTCTTTATTTGAGGATAAGGATAAAAACGTTTGGCTAGGTCATGATAATGGAATCAGTAATATTAATTTTAATGCCCCATTTAGAGCCTACAAAGATGACTTAGGTGTGTTAGGGTCTGTATACACAACTTTTCTAGATAATGATATTTTATATTTAGGAACAAATCAAGGGCTTTTTTATAAAAATCAAAATAAAGAGGAGTCATTCAAATATGTAAAAGGGACTGAAGGGCAAGTATGGTCATTGCAAAAAATAAACAATACATTATTTTGTGGTCATGATAAGGGTACATTTATAATTTCTAACAGAAAAGCAGAAAGAATACCTAATACTTTTGGCACATGGCTTATCAAGGAAATTCCAGAAAAAAAAGATTTATTAATTCTTGGGGGATACAACGGATTATTTATTCTGAAAAAAGAAAATAAGAATTGGTTTTTAGAAAATAAAATTGAAGGATTTGATATTTCTTCAAGACATCTAGAGTTTGTAAACCCTCTTGAAATTTTAGTAAGTCATGAGCAAAAAGGAGTTTATTTATTAAAAACCAATGAAGTTTATGATCGCGTTCTTTCTTTTTCTGAAACAGACGTAAAAAAAAGCATCAAGTCTAGTCTTACCAAATACAATAATAAAATTTATTACAGTGCTAATGAAGGTGTATTTTATTTAGATACAATATCTTTAAACTTCAAAAAAGATACAATTTTGAGCGAATTATATAATTGCACCGATTATATTTCAGGTAAATTGATTAATGCCAACAACAAATTATTTTCATTCACAAATGATAATATTTCATATGTTCAAAAAGAAAGGTTAGCAACTAATTATGAGTTGTTTTCAATCCCTATGCCAAATAACATAAGAGAGACAAAAGATGGGTATGAAAATATTCTATACATAGGAAAAGATAAATATCTTGTAGGAACTACAAGTGGTTACATCATAACTGATTTAACGTCAAAGAATACATTTAACAATACAATTAAGATTGATGAAATTACGGCTAATTCAATTGAAGGAGATGAAGAACCCTTAGTTTTGGAGGATTACAGTTCACTTGAAAATAACATTAATCATATTAGAATTTCTTATAGTATTTCTAACTACAGTAAATACCTCCCATCTCTATTCCAATATAGGTTACTAGGTTTTAATAAAAACTGGAGTAATTGGACGTCAAAATCAGAGGTTTATTTTGAAAATTTACCACATGGCATATATGAATTTGAAGTAAGAGCAAAACTTGGATCGGAGAAAATTTCAAATCCTGTAAGCTATTCATTTACGATAGCAAAACCCTGGTATTTAAGAACATCATCATTAGTTATTTATTTTTTCTCTGCAATTCTACTATTAATTATTATTAATATACTTCATCGAAATTATTTTAAAAGTAAACAAGAAAAAATACTCAAACAGAAAGAAAAAGAATTGGAAATAAAGCAACTGGAAAACGAACAACAGTTGATGCACTTTAAAAATTTAGATTTACAGAAAGATATTGATTCTAAAAACAGAGAATTAGGACTTTCTACCATGAACCTAATAAAAAGAAATGAATTATTAGGAACCATAAAAAAAGAATTAGGAGGCACAAAAAAAATAGAAGATATTACAAATGTTATTAAGCTTATTAATAACAACTTAAATACTTCAGACGATTGGAAATTATTTGAAGAAGCTTTTAAAAATACCGACAAAGGCTTTATGAAAAAGTTAAAATCTGAACATACAAACCTAACCTCAAATGACCTAAGACTATGTACTTATCTTAGATTAAATTTATCATCAAAAGAAATTGCACCACTGCTAAATATTTCTATACGAAGTGTAGAAGTAAAGAGGTATCGTTTAAGAAAAAAGATGAATTTACCACATGAAGCAAGTCTTAGCAGTTATATATTAGAGATATAGCTTAATAAAAAACCATACAACAACTATACAATCACAATATATAATAGGTATATTCTGATTTCTCAGATCAACAAACGTTTGTTTAGCCTATCAATTTAAAAAAAATTAAATTTCATTGTGATGTATATTTTTTATTGAGGTAGTTTTTATTGATTTAATTAATTCATCGCTTAAATTTATGGAATAAACAAATTGAAAATTTCATGAGAAAACTCATAATTCTAATTTCATTTACTTTTATCACTAATTTAGGCTTTGCTCAGAATTTTACTGTCAAGGGTGTAGTTACTGATGCGGTTACAGGAGAAACTCTCCCAGGAGTAAATGTTATTGTAAAGAACTCCCAAAAAGGAGACGTCACAGATTTTGATGGAAATTACAAAATTTCCGCTGTCCCAAAAGGTTCTATTTTAGTGTTTAGTTATTTGGGTTACCAAACTAAAGAGGTAGTTGTAAATAAAGAAATAATTAATACAACCTTAGAGGAAAGCTCTGAAGCTTTAGATGAAATTGTTGTCATTGGTTACGGTACTCAACGAAAAAAAGAAGTTACTGGAGCCGTATCTGTTGTAGGTAGTGAAACTATTGAAAACTTAAAACCAACTCGTATAGAACAAGCGCTTCAGGGACAAGTTGCTGGTGTTAACATTACAGCTTCTTCTGGTGCACCAGGTGCAGCGTCTAACATTCGTATTAGAGGTATCTCAACAAACGGGAACAACAATCCTCTTATTTTGGTAGATGGTAATGTTATTGAAGACTTGAGTGTGGTTAACCCATCAGATATCGAATCAATCAACGTTCTAAAAGATGCTACAGCAGGAATCTATGGTGTAAGAGGTGCGAATGGTGTTATTTTAATTACCACAAAATCAGGTAGAAAAGATTCTGACTTTAAAGTAGTATTAAATTACTACACAGGTTTTCAACAAACAACTAGAAAAATTCCATTACTTAATGCTACAGAATATGCATTATTAGCTAACGAAGCTTTTGCTGCAAATGCTGAAACAATTCCTTTCCCTAATGTAAGTTCTTTAGGAGAAGGAACTGACTGGCAAGACGAAGTATTTAAAAATGCTTTAGTTAAAAGTATGGATTTTACCATCAATAAAGGAACTGAGAAATCTTCCTACTCTCTAGGGGCTTCTCACCTAGATCAATACGGAATTGTTGGTGCTGGTAAATCAAACTTTAAAAGAACTACTTTGAAGTTTAACTTTAGTACTGAAATTTTAAAAAACCTAAAATTAACAACATCATCCATATTTACAAATACAAAAAGAAAGTCTTTGTCTGAAAATGCTTTAGGATCTGTATTATTCAACGCATTAAACATGCCTGCAACAACGGCTGTAAAAGATGATCTTGGAGCTTATTCATTAGCGCCCACTACTGGAGTTGGTATTGAGGTAATTAATCCAATAGCTCAAACGGAAAACACATTTAACGAAGGAATTGTTGATAAATTTTCAGGAGGATATGGACTTAATTACAAAATAACAGATCATTTAAGCGCAGAGTCTAGATTTCAATTTAATTATGCCGCAGTAAATTCTAAATTTTATTCTCCAGAGGTGTATTATGGAGGAGGAAAAGTGTTTAATTCAGTTAATAATTTAGCTGCTCTTACAGATGACATAAATAACACTACCGTTGGGGAGTCTAAACAAGAATTTAAAGATTATACATTTGACTCTTTTATAAAATATGAAAGAGTATTTAATGAAGTTCATGATCTTAAGGCCTTACTTGGAATGTCTGTTTTTAGGTCTCAAGGCGTAAACTTAAGAAATGTGTTAGGTTTTGGAGCTAATGGAACTTCATTTAGTGAATATTCAGTTGCTGGCTCAGATAGGTCTCAAGATAACCTTGCACTTGCAAATAGATCAAGACGTTTTTTTGACAGCAGACTATTATCCTATTTTTCTAGATTACAATATTCTTATGAAGGAAAATATCTTTTATCTGCTGTGATAAGAAGGGATGGTTCATCAAATTTTGGCCCGCAAAATAAATTTGGATTTTTCCCTACAGGTTCTGTTGGATGGATTGCTTCTGACGAATCTTTTCTTGAAGATAGCTCAACAATTAACTTCTTAAAATTTAGAGCTAGTTATGGTATTATTGGTAACGATAGAATTGCCTCTTTTAGATACCTTTCTTTAGTAAACGGTGAAGGTGTTTATGTCTTTAACAACCAACTTAGCTTCGGACAAGCTTTAGGATCTATAGCAAATCCTGAAATACGATGGGAGAAACAAAAACCATTTGATGTAGGAGTTGATATTGGGCTTTTTGATAAAGTAGATATTACAGTAGATTATTTCAATAAGAAAACAGAAGATTTATTAGTACAACCTGAAGTTTCAGGAATTCTAGGGGCAACAGCTCCAGGATCTGGTGGCCCATTAGTAAATGCAGGTACTGTTGAAAATGAGGGAATTGAATTTTCCATCAACTATAAGGAAACCATTGGGGAAGATTTTAAATTTAACCTCAACTATAATTTTACAACACTTAAAAATGAAGTGTTATATGTAGGTAGTGACACCGGAATACTTCAAGGTGGAAGTTTTGGTGTTGGTCAAGACCCACCCTCAAGAATGGAGGCTGGCTTTCCAATAGGATATTTCTATGGGTTGCAAACAAATGGCATCTTTCAAAATCAAGCTGAAGTAGATGCTCATGCAACTCAAGCTAATGCTAATCCTGGAGACATCCGATTTGTAGATCAAAATGAAGATGGGTTAATAAATGGAGATGATAGAATTAATATTGGTGATCCTATACCAAGTATAACTATGGGGCTAAACTTATCTTTTGATTACAAAAGCTTTGATTTTAACATGTATGCTTTTGCATCTATTGGAAATGAAATTGTTAGAAATTATGAACGAAACCAGCCTCTTACAAATAGATCGGTTTATTTCTTAGATAGATGGACTGGAGAAGGAACAAGTACAACTTTCCCAAGAGTGACTACCGGTTCAACTAGCAATACTCTTTTTTCAGATTTTTATGTAGAAGATGGCTCATTTGCGAGATTACAAAATATTCAATTAGGATATACATTTAGCGATGATAGTTTAATGGGAACAGGTATAGATAAGTTACGTTTTTACTTGTCTGCAAGTAATTTAGTTACCCTAACAAAATATAAAGGATTTGATCCAACTACCTCAAATGGAGCTCCAATTGGAGGAGGTATAGACCAAGGATTTTACCCATCTCCAAAAACTTTTTTAATAGGGTTTAATGTTAATTTTTAAAATGAAAAAAATGAAAAAATTATAC
>JABAZK010000186.1 GCA_018608485.1 Flavobacteriaceae bacterium
TTAACAACTTTTTTGGTTAATTTGATGGTTTTAAAAGAAATAAATTCAAAACTGATATCATAAATTCCTGGATTCATTTTTATATTAAAGCTTCCTTTTGAATCAGTAATCCCCCCACTTAGTTGATTGTTTTTTGTATCATTTAAAACTATGGTAGCGTATTCAAGAGGTTCTTTGGTTTCAGAATCAATAATAATTCCAGAAATAAAAATTTGAGAGTTTTGAGGCTTTTGACCAAAAGCATTAAAAAATGTAATTACAAACACTACAATAAGAAAACTAGCTTTATTCATATCAATCGTTGATTTATATCTTCGACTGTAAAATTCTTATTTAGTTTATAAATTAGTAGTTAATATTATGTTAAACAAAAATGCATTACAAGATATACTTGATGTTTTCTGGAGGTCTTCCTATTATAGCTTTTTCTTTATTGATTACAATTGGTCTTTCAATTAGCTTTGGATGTTCTGTCATTGCTCTAATCATTTCATCGTTAGTTAATTCTTTTCCTTTGTAATTCTTTTTCCAGATAGATTCATTTTTTCGTATCAATTCAAGAGGAGTAATGCCAAGAAGATTTATGATTGATTTCAATTCGTTAAAACTAGGAATTTCTTTAAGATATTCTATAATTTTAAATTCTTGCTTACTTTCTTTGAGAAGTTGTAAACCCTCTCTCGATTTTCTACATCTTGGATTGTGGTATATTTTTATCATAAATTTAGTCAGTATTTTAACTCGAAATTATAATTGTGATGTTGTATCCTTTTGTCCTTGCGACATTAGATATGCTTTTAGAAATGAATTTATGTTACCGTCCATTACTGCATCTACATTTCCTGTTTCATGTGCAGTTCTTACATCTTTCACTAATTTGTATGGATGCATTACGTAATTTCTAATTTGGCTTCCCCACTCATTTTTCATTTTTCCAGCCTCAATATTATTTCTCGCTTCTTGTTGTTTTTGTAATTCAATTTCGTACAGTTGTGACTTTAACATTTTCATTGCTGTAGCTCTATTATCGTGTTGTGAACGTGAGTTAGAGCAAGAAATTTGAATTCCTGTTGGTTTATGAGTTAACTGAACTTTTGTTTCTACTTTATTAACATTTTGGCCGCCGGCCCCACTAGATCTTGCTGTAGTAATTTCTACATCAGCAGGATTAACCTCTATTTCTATAGAATCATCTGCTACAGGGTATACATATACTGATGCAAATGAGGTATGTCTTTTGGCATTGCTATCAAAAGGTGAAATTCTTACCAATCGGTGAACACCATTTTCTCCTTTTAACCACCCAAAAGCGTAATCTCCATCAACCTCTACGGTAACAGTCTTTATACCAGCAGAGTCACCAGATTGATAGTTGAGAGTTTTGAGCGAAAACCCCTGTTTTTCGGCCCACATAGAATACATTCTAAATAACATTTCTGCCCAATCACAACTTTCTGTTCCACCAGCTCCAGCTGTAATTTGAATAACGGCGCTAAAACTATCACCTTCTTCAGAAAGCATATTTTTAAACTCAATATCCTCAATAAATGTTGCCGCTTTTTCGTATTGAGATGCTATTTCTTTCGCATCTATATCACCTTCTTTGTAGAACTCAAATAAAACATGAAGATCTTCATCTAAAGAAATCGCTTTGTTATAATCATCTACCCATTTTTTTTTAAAACGAATAGATTTCATTAAGATTTCAGCTTCTTTTGGATTGTTCCAAAAACTTGGATCTGCTGTTTTTTCCTCTTCATTCGAAATTTCAATCAGTTTTTTATCGATATCTAAATATATTTTTAGTTTAGAAACTCTTTCTGATAGATTTTTTAATTGATCTTGTGTTACCATATTTTAAAACAAAAATAGTTGAAAAAAGTGAAAGCAAACAGGGTCTTATGAAATGATATTTAGGTTAAACAAATTTCTTTTTAGTTTAATTTAAAAAATTAAATAAAATTATAGTTATTTTTATAAGCAAACACTAACTAATGAAATCAAGAAGAGACTTTGTTAAGACATCAAGCATGCTTGGAGCTAGTTTAGTATTAGCACCTAGCATGTCTTTTGGAATGTCAAATTCTACAAAAGAGAAACTAAATATAGCACTAATAGGAGTCGGATTAAGGGGGACCAATCATTTAACAAATTTATTACAAAGAACAGATGTAACTATCTCAGCTATTTGTGACATAGATATCAAAAGAATAAATCTTTGTTTAGAGATTATAAAAAAAGCATCCAAACCTTCACCAAAAACTTTTGGAAAAGACTCTCTAGATTATAAAAACCTATTAAAAGATAACTCTATAGATGCTGTTATTATATCTACACCATGGTTGTGGCACGCACGTATGGCAAAAGATGCTATGTTGGCTGGAAAGTATACAGGCGTTGAGGTCTCAGCTGCTAACACCATGGAGGAATGTTGGGATTTAGTAAATATTCATGAAAAAACCGGGTCTCATTTAATGATATTAGAAAATGTTAATTACAGAAGAGATGTAATGGCTGTTCTAAATATGGTGCGTCAAAATGTGTTTGGTGAATTACTTCACTTTCGTTGTGGTTATCAACATGATCTAAGATTTGTAAAATTTAATGATGGTATTACACCCTATGGGAAAGGAGTTGAGTTTGGAGAGAAAGGAATTTCAGAATCTAAATGGAGAACCCAACATTCATTACTTCGTAACGGAGATGTGTACCCAACTCATGGCGTTGGACCAGTCGCTACAATGTGTGATATAAATAGGGGAAATAGATTTGTATCAATGACTTCTCATGCCAGCAAAGCTGTTGGTTTACATAAATATATAGTTGATAACGGAGGTAAAGATCATCCCAATGCTAAATTAAAATTTAAACAAGGAGATATTATTACTTCTACCATAGAAACTGCTAACGGAGAAACCATTATAGTTACCCATGACTGTAATTCACCTAGACCATATTCATTAGGTTTTCGTGTTCAAGGAAGCGAAGGTTTGTGGGAGGTAGATGGAAATAGAATGTACATTGAAGGTGTTTCTAAACCTCATCGTTGGGATGAAGCCAACCCTTGGCTAGATAAATATGACCATCCGTTATGGAAGAAATATGGAGATTATGCTCAAGGTTCTGGACATGGAGGGATGGATTTTTTCGTGTTAAATGCATTTGTTGAGTCTGCAAAACAAAATATTGCACCACCCTTAGATGTATATGATGCAGCAGCTTGGAGTGCAATTACTCCGCTTTCTGAGGCTTCCATTGAAAATAATGGAGCATCACAAGACTTTCCTGATTTTACCAGAGGTTTGTGGGTAACAAGAAAACCATATGACTGGATTAAAGACACATACTAAGTATGAATCAAGTTATTAGTAAAGCTCCTGGAAGGGTTTGTCTTTTTGGAGATCATCAAGATTATCTAGGATTGCCAATTATTGCATGTGCAATTAATAGATTTGTTGAAATTCATGGTATGGCAAATGATTCAGAAGAGATTCTCATAGAAATGCCAGATATGAAAACATCTAGGAGTTTTCACATTCATGATCCTTTTGATCATCTTGAAAATGGAGACCATATTGCTTCCGTAGTTCGAGTAGTAAGACGCTATGGATGTGTTTTAGACAAAGGGTATACAATCACAATAAAAGGAGATATACCAGTAAACGCAGGACTTTCTAGTTCCTCTGCTGTAGTAGTAGCGTGGATTCGGTTTTTGTTGGATGCTTTTGGATGTAATCAAAAAGTTACTGATGAATTAGTTGCCAAATTTGCCTATGAAGCAGAGGTTGTTGAATATAATTCCCCAGGAGGAAGGATGGATCAATATACGATAGCGATTGGCGATATTATATTTTTAGAAACGGGCGATTCAGCTAAGTTTAGAAAGATTGAAAGTTCATTATCAGGACTTGTTATTGGTGAATCTGGAATTCCAAAAAATACAATGGGTTTGCTTGGTGATTTAAAAAGCAAAGCACTGGCCTCAATTAAAGCAGTTCAAGAATACGATTCGGATTTTAATTTGCATTCAGCCCTGCTTGAAGACGTAGATAAGTATTCAGATATTCTTTCTGAAGAATTACAAACGTTCTTTTATTCCTCAATTAAAAATCACATGATTACTCAAAATGCATTGATTGCTTTGAATGGAGATATATTGAATTATGAAACGATTGGAGCATTGATGAATGAGCATCATTCAGTATTAAAAAATATTTTAAAAATTACAACTCCAAAAATTGACAATATGATTGAAGCAGCTCTTGAGGCTGGAGCATATGGTGCTAAAATTGTTGGTTCTGGTGGAGGTGGAAGTATTTGTGCCATTTCATCAAAACAAAATAAACAACGAGTAATTGATAATATTTTAGCAGCTGGAGCTAAGGATGCGTATGCTGTTTCTGTAACTTCTGGAAAGCAATTTATAGTATTATGACAAATCATTTAATTATACTTGCAGGAGGAGCTTCATCAAGAATGAAAAAACCTTCTTTGTCAAAACTCTCAGAAGATTTAATAGATCAAGCGAATTCAAGAAGTAAAGCGTTGATTTTACTAAATAATCGTCCAATGTTAGACTATGTATTATACAATGCACAGCAAGCAGGATTCCAGAATATTTATATAGTCATAGGAAATGAAGGGGAGCTTTTTAAAACTTACTATGGAAAGGAGAGAACAAAAAATCAGTTTCATGGATTATTAATTTCTTATGTTTATCAGCGCATTCCTGAAGGGAGGATAAAACCGTTTGGAACTGCAGATGCCGTATGTCAATCTTTGGAGCAATATCCAGAGTTACAAGGAGATGAATTTGTAGTTTGTAATTGTGATAATTTGTATAGCGAAAAAGCGTTTAATTTGCTTCGTACAAACAAAAGTCCTAACGCATTTATAAGTTATGATAGAGATGCATTAGAATATCCTCAAGAACGTATTGAAAAGTTTGCATTAACAAAAGTTGATCGATATAATTATTTACAAGATATTATAGAAAAACCTACAGCTATTGAAGCAGAAAAATATAAAGATAAGGATGGGAAATTTCGAGTAAGTATGAATGTTTTTAAGTTTAATGGAATAATATTTTATCCTTATTTACAAAACTGCGCCATTCACCCTGTAAGAAATGAAAAAGAACTGCCTTCTGCTTTGTTAGAGATGACATGTGCTCACCCAACCTCCATAGTTGGAATACCACTTTCAGAACATGTGCCTGATTTAACAGGAAAAGATGATATTCTCATCATGAATGAATATCTTGCACTACACCCTGTTAATTTACATTGGCCAAAAAACTAATTATATTATGATTTCCTTATCGAATTTTGATTTCACGATTATTTTCTCACTTTTTGCAGTTATCCTTACAATAGGTATTTACGTTGGAAAAACATCAGGAAAAAACACCAATCAATATTTTCTCTCCGGTAGAAACATGCCATGGTGGTTATTAGGACTTTCTATGGTTGCTACTACCTTTTCTACAGATACACCTAATCTGGTTACAGACATAGTTCGTACCAATGGAGTTTCTGGAAACTGGGTTTGGTGGGCATTTTTGGTTACTGGATTATTAACTGTTTTTGTGTATGCAAAGCTTTGGCGAAAGTCAGAGGTAAATACTGATATTGAATTTTACGAACTTAGATATGGAGGAAAGCCTGCACGGTTTCTTCGTAGCTTTAGAGCTGTATATCTGGGAATCATATTTAATGTATTGGCAATGGCTGGGGTAACTTTGGCAGCAATAAAAATTGGACAAGTAATGTTAGGCTTAGATCCAGTAGCAACGGTTGTTATTGCTGGTTTTATCACTGTAGTCTTTAGTGCCATAGGAGGGTTTAAAGGTGTTGTATATACAGATTTTATATTATTCTTTGTAGCAATGGCAGGTGCTTTTGGTGCAGCTTATTATATCGTAGGACTTCCAGAGGTTGGTGGGTTGGAAAACTTAATTGCTCATGAAAATGTAAAAGATAAATTAAATATTCTTCCAAGTTTAGATGATACCGAAACATTTATTACTCTTCTTATTATACCTCTTGCAGTTCAATGGTGGAGTTCTTGGTATCCAGGTTCAGAGCCAGGTGGTGGTGGATATGTAGCACAACGTATGTTAGCAGCTAAAGATGAAAACCATGCAATTGGAGCTACATTCTTCTATAATATCATGCATTATGCGTTAAGACCTTGGCCATGGATTATAGTTGCTTTAGCATCTCTTATTCTCTATCCAGATTTAGCTAGCATACAAGAGGCTTTTCCAACGGTTACTGAGGATAAATTAGGACATGATCTTGCGTATTCGGCTATGCTAACAAAATTGCCAAGTGGTTTACTTGGCTTGGTTTTAGCCTCCTTAGCTGCTGCTTATATGAGTACTATTAGTACTCACCTAAACTGGGGTGCTTCTTATGTGGTCAATGATTTCTACAAGCAACAAATAAAATCGG
>JABAZK010000095.1 GCA_018608485.1 Flavobacteriaceae bacterium
ACTGTTCTATTCAAGAACAATTTTTATTAAATTCTAAAAATCCTGTTCATGATGCAAGAATGCATGCCATGATGTGTTATAGAACTCCTGCATCTTACAAAGCTAAGTTTAACAGATCTGTTCATGAAGAATTGAAGATATTTAATATAGAAAGCTGGCTGTTGCATCATGGTAAAAAACTTCAGGAAAGGTTTCAGCTAAGCGCTTACAAAATGATGAATCATTTACTAAGAACTATAGAGGTTACCAATGCTAGCAATTGGGCTTTTGAATTAAATAAAATAAAGGCTCAGATTCATCTTGTAGCCATAGACTCTGACTTGTTTTTTTTGGCACAAGAAAATAAAGAAACCTATAAGAAAATGGCTGAATCAAATTGCAATGTATTTTATCATGAAATAGTATCAATTCATGGACATGATGCCTTTTTAATAGAATTTGATCAATTAGATAAGATTTTAAAACCACTATTTAAATCATAACAACATATTTATGGATTTTGAAACAAAAGCTATTAGGCTTCAAACTGAGCGTTCTCAATTTCAAGAACATTCAACTCCGTTATATTTAACGTCTAGTTTTATCTTTGAAGATGCTGAAGAAATGCGAGCATCATTTGCAGAAGAAATAGAGCGCAATTTATATAGTCGATTTTCAAATCCAAATACAGCTGAGTTTGTTAATAAAATAGTAGCATTAGAAGGAGCAGAAAGTGGTTATGCATTTGCAACAGGAATGTCTGCAATCTTTTCAACATTCGGAGCCTTATTAAATGCTGGAGATCACGTGGTTTCGTGTCGTTCTATTTTTGGTTCAACACATACACTATTTACTAAATATTTTCCAAAATGGAATATTGAAACAAGTTATTTTAATGTAGATGAAGTAGATCAGATAGAAAGTTTAATTCAATCCAATACAAAAATCCTGTATTTAGAAACGCCAACAAATCCAGGTGTTGATATTCTAGATTTAGAGCAATTAGGGAAACTGGCAAAAAAGCACCATCTAATTTTTATTGTTGATAATTGTTTTGCGACTCCATACCTTCAAAATCCAATAGAATATGGTGCTGATTTGGTGATTCATTCTGCAACAAAATTAATAGACGGTCAAGGTCGGGTTCTTGGCGGCGTTACTGTTGGGAAAAGAGAGTTAATTAAAGAAGTGTATCTGTTTTCAAGAAATACTGGGCCAGCAATGTCACCATTCAATGCTTGGGTACTATCAAAAAGTTTAGAAACATTGGCTGTTCGTGTAGAAAGGCATTGTGAAAATGCATTAAAAGTTGCTAAGTTTCTTGAAGAACATCAGCAAGTAAATTTAGTGAAGTATCCTTTTTTAAAATCTCACCGCAGCTATGAAATTGCAAAGAAACAAATGAAAATGGGCGGAAATATTGTTGTTTTTGAAATCAAAGGAGGTATTGATGCGGGACGAAAATTTTTAAATAATATTAAGATGTGTTCACTTTCAGCAAATTTAGGAGACACAAGAACTATTGTTACGCATCCATCATCAACAACACATGGAAAGTTATCTAGAGAAGATTTATTAGAGGTAGGAATAACAGATGGATTAATTAGAGTTTCAGTAGGTCTAGAAAGCAGTAATGATATCATTTATGATTTAAAACAAGCACTAGAAAATGAGTGATATTTATCAAGAAATACAAAAGAGGATTTTAATTTTAGATGGAGCTATGGGAACGATGCTTCAGCAATATAATTTTTCAGAAGAAGATTTTAGAGGACAGCGTTTCAAAGATTACCCGTCTTCATTAAAAGGAAATAATGATTTGCTTTCCCTTACCCAACCAGCGGCAGTAAAAGAGGTACATAGAAAGTATTTTGCAGCAGGTGCTGATATTGTAGAAACTAATACTTTTTCTAGCACCACCATTGCCATGGCAGATTATGGTATGGAAAATTTGGTATATGAGATTAATTATGAATCGGCAAAGTTGGCAAAAGAAGCGGCAGCAGAATTTACAGAAAAAGAACCTCATAAACCTAGGTTTGTAGTAGGTTCTATTGGGCCTACCAACAGAACAGCAAGCATGTCTCCAGATGTGAATGATCCAGGATATAGAGCTGTTACTTTTGATGAATTACGAGTTGCTTATAAACAACAAGTGGAAGCTTTACTAGATGGTGGGGCAGATCTTTTAATGGTGGAAACTGTTTTTGACACCCTAAATGCCAAAGCAGCACTTTTTGCTATAGAAGAAGTGAAAAGTGAACGAAATATAAAGGTACCAGTAATGATTTCAGGAACTATTACAGACGCATCTGGAAGAACTTTATCTGGGCAAACAGCAGAAGCTTTTTTAATCTCAGTATCACATATCCCATTATTGTCTGTAGGATTTAATTGCGCTCTAGGAGCTAATTTATTACAACCACATTTAGAAACAATTGCTTCTAAAACTGATGTTGCTATTTCTGCACATCCTAATGCAGGATTGCCAAACGCATTTGGAGAATATGATGAGACACCTTACGAAATGGCTCTACAAATAGAAGAGTATTTAAAAAAGAATTTGATCAATATTATTGGGGGATGTTGTGGAACAACACCAGCTCATATTTCAGCTATTGCAGAGTTAGCTGAGCAATACGAGCCTAGAAAGTTATTTGCAAACATTTAAGATTCTAGAATGGGCAAAAGAGAAAAAAATTACATGCGATTATCCGGTTTAGAGCCTTTAATTGTTTCACCAGAAAGTAATTTCATAAACATTGGTGAACGTACTAATGTTGCTGGATCTCGTAAGTTTTTACGATTGATCAAAGATGAGTTATTTGATGAAGCATTGGCAGTAGCACGTCATCAAGTAGATGGAGGGGCGCAAATTATCGATATTAATATGGATGATGGTTTGATTGATGGAAAAGAAGCCATGGTTCGTTTTCTGAACTTAATTGCAGCCGAGCCAGATATTTGCCGGGTTCCTGTAATGATTGACAGTTCTAAATGGGAAATCATTGAGGCTGGCTTACAAGTAGTTCAAGGGAAGTGTGTTGTAAACTCCATTTCTTTAAAAGAAGGAGAAGAAAAGTTTATTTGGGAAGCAACTCAGATTAAACGTTATGGAGCAGCAGTTGTTATTATGGCGTTTGATGAAGTTGGACAAGCAGATAATTATCAAAGAAGAATAGAGATCGCCGAACGTTCATATCGTGTCTTAGTAGACAAAGTAAGCTTTGCTCCAGAAGATATTATTTTTGATTTAAATATTTTTCCTGTAGCAACAGGAATGGATGAGCACAAAAGAAATGCTATTGATTTTATTGAAGCTACTCGTTGGGTGCGGCAGAACTTACCATATGCTAGTGTGAGTGGAGGAGTCAGTAATGTTTCTTTTTCATTTAGAGGAAATAATACCGTACGTGAAGCCATGCATTCTGTGTTTTTATATTATGCCATTCAGGCAGGAATGAATATGGGAATTGTAAATCCTTCGATGCTAGAGATTTATGACGACATTCCAAAGGATTTGTTAGAACGTATAGAAGATGTTATTCTCAATAGAAGAGAGGATGCTACAGAACGATTGCTAGATTATGCAGAAACAGTAAAAGGAGTCAAAAAAAAGGATGATGGAAAAGCTTTGGAGTGGAGATTATTGCCATTGCAAGAAAGAATTACACATTCATTAGTAAAAGGAATTGATGCTTTTATTGTAGCCGATGCAGAAGAAGCAAGACTAAGTGTGGAGAGACCTTTGCATGTGATTGAAGGTCATTTAATGACTGGAATGAACGTTGTGGGAGATTTATTTGGGAGCGGAAAGATGTTCTTGCCTCAAGTAGTAAAATCGGCACGAGTCATGAAAAGAGCTGTGGCTCATTTAAATCCATTTATTGAAGCAGAAAAAGGAGAAGAACAGCAAGCCATGGGGCGTATTTTAATGGCAACTGTAAAAGGAGATGTGCATGATATTGGAAAGAATATTGTATCGGTTGTGCTGGGTTGTAACAACTATGAAATTATCGATCTAGGAGTCATGGTTCCGCCAGAAAAAATTATTGAAACGGCTAAGAAAGAAAATGTAGATGCCATTGGGTTAAGTGGTTTAATTACACCTTCCTTAGACGAAATGGTTTATTTGGCAAAAGAAATGGAACGTCAGAATTTTGAGGTGCCTTTGTTAATTGGAGGCGCTACTACATCCAAAGCCCATACAGCAGTTAAGATAGATACCCAATATAAAAATGCAGTAGTGCATGTAAATGACGCATCTAGAGCTGTTACTGTAGTTGGAGATTTATTAAATAAAAAGACCAGCACCCAATACGTATCAAATATCAAAAAAGAGTATGAAGTATTTCGTGAGAATTTTTTAAAGCGTGCAAAGACAAAATCATATACTTCTATTGTTGAGGCAAGAAACCGAAAATTTAAAATTGATTGGGAAACGAGTAATATCTTCAAGCCCAAAGAATTAGGAATTCAAACACTGGAGCAATTAAGTTTAAAAAAATTGGTTCCATTTATTGATTGGAGTCCATTTTTTAGAAGCTGGGATTTACATGGAAGATATCCAGATATTTTAACCGATAAAGTTGTGGGAGAACAAGCAACTAGTTTGTTTGCTGATGCTCAAGAAATGTTAGAAGAAATCGTTATAAAACAGGCACTAAAACCTAAAGCTATTTTTGGTCTTTTTGAGGCAAACACAATAAACGACGATGATATTTCTATTCAGAAGAAAGGAAAAGAAATTGCAATTTTTAGAACGCTTCGTCAGCAATTGAAGAAAAGAGAAGGGAAATCAAGTATTGCCTTGTCAGATTTTATTGCACCAAAAGAAAGCAAAAAGCAAGATTATATGGGTGCTTTTTGTACCGCTATTTTTGGAGCTGATGAGCTAGCAAATAAATATAAAGAACAGGAAGATGATTATAATGCAATTATGGCGCAAGCCTTGGCAGATCGTTTTGCAGAGGCTCTTGCAGAATATTTACACAAAAGAGTGAGAACTCAACATTGGGGATATGCTTCTTCAGAAAAACTTACAAATCAAGAACTCATTAAAGAAGATTATAAAGGAATTCGTCCAGCGCCAGGATATCCTGCTTGTCCAGATCACCTAGAAAAAGAAACAATTTGGGATTTGTTGGATGTAGAGAAACAAATTGGAGTAAGACTTACAGAAAGCATGGCTATGTGGCCAGCAGCAGCTGTTTCTGGATATTATTTTGGGAATGAAGAAGCAAAATACTTTGGACTTGGGAAAATAACGGACGATCAAGTGCTAGATTTTGCTACTAGAAAAGGAATATCGTTAGAGAAGGCACGCAAATGGTTGTATCCAGTGATTGCTGACAATTAAAAGAGTAAAAAAATAATGTCATTACGAATAGAGCCAAACACTCTTTTTATGAGTAATAAGATAGCCTCATTTTATTCGGAATGAAAATAAAAACATATTTATGAAAGTATTGGATCATATTAAAAATTCTAAAGATAAAACTCAGTTTTCTTTTGAGATTTTACCACCATTAAAAGGTCAAGATATTCAGTCTATCTTTAATAATATAGATCCATTAATAGAATTTAAACCACCGTTTATTGATGTTACTTATCACAGAGAAGAATATGTCTATAAAGAATTAGAAAATGGTTTACTCAAGAAACAAGTGGTTAAGAAAAGACCAGGAACTGTTGGGATTTGTGCAGCAATACAAAACAAATATGGAGTAGATGCCATTCCTCATATTTTGTGTGGAGGTTTTACAAAAGAAGACACAGAAAATTTTTTAATAGATCTTGGATTTTTAGGGATTGATAATGTGATGGCTTTACGTGGAGATGCGGTAAAAAGCGAAACCTATTTTACGCCAGAAAAAGAAGGACATCAATATGCTAATGAACTCGTTTCTCAGATTAAAGATATGAATCACGGGATCTATTTAGAGGAAGAGTTATTGAATAGTTCGAAGACTAATTTCTGCATTGGTGTATCTGGATATCCTGAAAAACATTTAGAAGCACCGAGTATGGATTCTGACATTCACTTTCTTAAGAAAAAAATAAAAGACGGAGCCAACTATATCGTAACTCAAATGTTCTTCGATAATCAAAAATTTTTTAAGTTTGTAGATAAATGTAGAGCTGAAGGAATTACGGTTCCAATTATTCCAGGATTAAAACCCCTTGCTACTAAAAAGCAATTGAATTTAATTCCGCACAGATTCAATGTAGATTTACCAGACAATTTAATCATGGAAGTGGTAAAATGTAAGGATAATAATGCTGTAAGAGAGGTTGGGGTAGCGTGGTGTATTGAGCAAAGTAAAGAGTTGTTAAAATATGGCGTTCCTTTCCTTCATTATTACTCTATGGGAAAATCATCCAACATATATCAAATAGCTTCTAAGGTATTTTAA
>JABAZK010000029.1:0-4984 GCA_018608485.1 Flavobacteriaceae bacterium
GAAGACCCACATTTGCAGAGAATATAAAATTTATGATTAGCTACCAATTTGGCTATATGTATGGTCGTTATTTTATGTGGAATTTTTCTGGTAGACAAAATGACGTTCAAGGGCAATTAGATAGGTACAACGGAAATTGGTTAAGCGGAATTAAATTTATCGATGAGGCAAGATTAGGACCACAAACTAATTTACCATCGGATGTAACAGAAAATAAAGGACGAAATGTTTATTTTATGTTGCCTTTTTTATTGGGTATCATAGGATTATTGTATCAAATAAAATGGGATAAAAAAAACTTTTTTGTTCTTTTCATGTTTTTTGCTTTTACAGGCTTTGCAATTATTTTTTACACAAATCCAAAACCTTTTGAGCCTAGAGAAAGAGATTACGCAATCGTAGGTTCATTTTACATATATGCCATTTGGGTAGGTTTTGGCGTATTGGCACTTTATGAATATCTAAAGAATTTTGCCAATAAAAAAGTAGTTGCTATAGCTGTATCAGTAATTTCATTACTAGCTGTTCCTACACTAATGGGTTTTGAAAACTGGGACGATCATGACAGATCGAATAGATACACCACACATTTAAACGCACAATCATATTTAGAATCTTGCGACCCTAATTCAATTATGTTTACCATTGGAGATAATGACACCTTCCCATTGTGGTACATGCAAGAAGTTGAGGGTGTTAGAACAGATATTAAATTAGTTAACACAAGCTTGTTTGCCACAGATTGGTATATAGATCAAATGAAACGAGCAACCTATGATGCACCACCAATACCATCTCAATTAAATCATGATGATTATAAATATGGTAGTTTGGATGCTGCCTATTACTTTGAGGAATTATTCCCAACACTAAAAGACTCCATTCTTCCAATAAATGATTATATGCAATGGATAGAAAGTAAGAACAAAGTTACTTTTTACGATATAGATGGTGATGGAAATGAAGAAAAAGTTCTTCCTACAAGAAACATAAGAATTCCAGTTAATAAAGAAAATGTTTTAGAATATGGAATTGTTGCAGCAAAAGATGCAGAAAAAATAGTAGATTATATAGATATTGAAATAGGAAGAGGAATTGCTAAAAACAGAATTTTAATGCTTGATATTTTAGCAAATTTTGATTGGAAAAGGCCTATTTATTTTACAGGAGGTGCGTTTGCAGACGAAGAATATATTTGGCTGAAAGACTATTTACAGTTAGATGGGATGGCTTATAAATTAGTTCCCATAAAAACATCAATGAATGTTATAAACCCAGACGGAACTGTAACCAAGAAAAGCCCATTTGACATGGGAAGAATTGATCCTGAAAAAATGTATGCTAATATTCAAAAATTAGATTGGAGAAATATTAATGATGGAAAAATATATTTAGATGAGCAGACCAAGAGAAGTTCTATTTCTATGCGTAATAATTTGATGCGACTATCTGACGCTTTTGCTGCTCAAGGAGACACCGTTAAAGCATTAGAAATATTAGATCTCTCTATTGAAAAAATGCCTATCAAAGATTTTAGTCATTTTAGTTTATCTGTTGGGTATCCAGAAATGTATTATTTACTAGGAGAACCTGAAAAAGCTAGATCTGCTGCAGAAGCTTTAATAAAAATATTTAAAGAACAACTCATCTGGCTAGCAGAATTTCCGAAAGAAGATTCTGATCAAATCTTTGAAGAAATTGACAATAATTTGTTGATGTATCGAAATATCATTGCCACTCAAATTGACCGTTTTGATATAGATGAAGAATATAAAACTGATAAGCAAAATGAATTTATAGAAACTGTAAAACTATTTAATCATTTAATGCCCGAAGAAGAGTAGTTTTATGAAATTTTACACCATTAAAACGCCATCTATAATTCAAAGAGTTTTCTCTAGCTACAGATGGCGTTTTTATTCGGTTACAAAAGAAATCTATTTAACATTTGATGATGGACCAACTCCAGAAATTACCACTTTTGTTTTAAATGAATTAAAAAAACATCAAGCTAAGGCAACTTTTTTTTGTATTGGAAAAAATGTAAAAAAACACCCTACTATTTATGAAAGAATTAAGAAAGAAGGGCACTCAGTAGGTAATCATACCTACAATCATTTAAATGGTTTCAGAACTAACAACATTAACTATATAGAAAATATTCAACAAGCAGAAAAACTCATTGAATCTAACTTATTTAGACCTCCTTACGGAAGATTAAAATCATCTCAAGCAAGATCAATTATTGGTAAGGGCTACAAAATAATTATGTGGGATATTCTTAGTGGTGATTTTGACACAACTATAACGCCTGAAAAATGTTTGAAAAATGTTCTTGACAAAACTACTAATGGGAGTATTGTAGTAATGCACGATAGCGAAAAAGCGAAAGATAAAATATTTTATACTCTTCCTAAAATTCTGAGTTATTATCAAGAAAAAGGTTATCTATTTAAGGCAATTTCTTAGAAGTATTGCTGTACTAAGCCAATTAAAGTATTGGCATCTTGTTCGCCAGTTTGTCTCCATTTCATTTCACCATCTTTATAGATCATAAAGGTTGGATTTCCTTTTACACGAAGAGCCTCAGCTAATGGTTCATTTTTTTTTATATCAATCTTTATCACTTTAGCTTTATCTCCTAAAGCAGCAGCTACATCTCTTAAAGTATCTACATTATTATTTGCATCTTCCCAATCAAAATAAAAATCTATTAAGACTGGTTCCTCTGCACTGATTAACTCACCAAACTTTGTCATTTTTTAATTGTTTTTTTAGGGTAAAAATGCTGTATTTGAGCATTTTAATACTTACAAATATAACATTTCTATTGAATTGACCTGAAAATCAGGCTTTTTTCAGTTTAATAACAGTGATTTCTGGCCAAATACCTACTCTCCCAGGAAATGCATGATATCCAAATCCCCTATTGACGTTGATATACCTTCCATCCTCACTGTATAGGCCAGCCCACTGTTTATAGACATATTTTGAAGGGCTCCATTTAAACCAACCAGGAATTTCAATCCCCATTTGCAACCCATGTGTATGGCCACTTAGTGTTAAATGATAGTTTAAATTATCTTGCTTAACCTCAGCATCCCAATGAGATGGATCATGGGACATCAATATCTTAAAATCCTCTTTGTTAATACCTTCAGATGCTTTTTTAAGATCACCAGCTTGTTTGAAACTTTTACCCCAGTTTTCTACACCTATTAAAGAAATTTTTTGCCCCTCTTTTTCTATGTATCGGCTTTCATTACATAATAAATCAAACCCTATTTTGGGATGAATTTTTTTTATTTCTTGAAACTGAACTTCTTTTTCTTCTTTACTTATACCTCTTATATATTCTGCGTAATCATGATTTCCTAAGACAGAATATTTTCCAAAGGGCGCTTTCAGAGAGCTAAACATTTCTATCCAATTATCCATCTCACTAGCCATGTTATTTACAATATCGCCTGTAAATAGTAATACGTCAGAATTTTGATTATTAATCATATCAACACCGTACTGAATTTTCTTCTTATTAGTAAAACTTCCCGAATGAATATCTGAAATTTGAGTAATTGTAAATCCATCAAAAGCATCTGGCAAGTCTTTAAAAGATAGCTGGTACTTTAACACCTTGTAATTATACCTGCCTTGAATAATACCATATAAAAATGAAGTAAAAGGAATAGCTGCTAATACAAGAGCTAGTTGAGATATAAATTTACGTCTCCCAGGAATAGGTTGAGTTGGGTTACTACCAAGCCAAGATGTAATTTTATGAAAGATTCGAACAATATCTTCCCCAAACAACACTACTAAAATAAATATTTTAGGAATTAAAATAGTTATCATCATTCCTGTAGCCATCTGAAACTCCTTAGTTTGACCAGAATTGCTTGGTGTTGTAACTATTACGTACAATAGATTGAGGTAAACTAAGATTCCTATAGCCATCCAACCCCATCTAATAATTCTATTTTTAGTGACCGTCTTTACCGCCTGAAAAGCATAATATTCTAAAATAAAAATGATTGAAGAAGCTATCAATAAGGGAACGATCCATCTTGGCATAGTTATTTATTTTAATGGGGTTAAATATAGTTGAAAAACAAAGTGATAATTTTAAGTTCATGTTAAAGTTTTCTTTACAAAATGAAATAAAATTCTGTGTTCGCAATAGATTTCAAAACGAATAGAATGAAACAGAAATGATTTTTTAACAAACTTCAAGCAAGTGAAAAACAAATCGCTAATAACTTATAACAATTTTGAATAATTATTTAATGGACAAAATTTATATTTTGTAGTTTTAGCAAATCAATATAAACTTCATGTCAGATAAAAAACGTCTTTTTTTACTCGATGCTTTTGCACTAATTTTTAGAGGATATTATGCATTTATTAAAAACCCTAGAATTAATTCAAAAGGGATGGATACTTCTGCTATTCTAGGTTTTACCAATTCTCTACTCGATGTAATAAAAAGAGAAAAACCAGATCTTTTAGCTGTTTGTTTTGATAGAGGTGGAAGTGTAGCTAGAACTGAAGCATTTTCTGAATATAAAGCCAATAGACAAGAAACTCCTGAGGCAATTAAAATTGCAGTGCCTATTATAGAAAGTATTTTAAAAGCTATGAAAATTCCTGCAGTTGTTTTGGCAGGATATGAGGCAGATGATATTATTGGGACCCTAGCCAAGAAAGCAGAAAAAGAAGGATACCAAACTTATATGGTTACACCAGATAAAGATTTTGCACAATTGGTTTCTGAAAATATTTTTATGTACAGGCCTCGATTTGGAGGAGGCTATGAAACGTGGGGAATTCCTGAGGTACAAGAAAAATTTGGAGTAAAAAATCCAGAACAAGTCATTGACTTTTTAGGAATGATGGGAGATTCTGCAGATAATATTCCCGGATTACCAGGTGTAGGTGAAAAAACTGCAAAAAAATTCTTAGCGCAATATGGATCTATGGAGAATTT
>JABAZK010000029.1:5084-6324 GCA_018608485.1 Flavobacteriaceae bacterium
CTACACCCGGAACCGGAAATGTTTCGGAAGAAGAAAGTATTCAAGGCTATAAAACTATTGCAACTACTCGTCACTTCTACCAACACGTTGATACACCAATCTCAAGAAAATTACTGCTAAAAAAATTGCAGCAACAAACCTCTGTTTGCTTTGATACAGAAACAACTGGATTGAAAGCCCTGGAAGTTGAACTGATCGGAATTTCCTTTTCATGGGAAATTGGGAAAGGCTACTATGTATCATTCCCAGATGACCAAATTGAAACTAAGGCAGTCTTGGAGGAATTTCGTAGTTTTTTTGAGAATACATCCATTGAAAAAATAGGTCATAACTTAAAATACGATATCAAAGTATTATCAAATTATGGAATGCCTGTAAAGGGAAACTTATTTGATACAATGATTGCCCATTATTTAATCAATCCAGACATGCGACATGGAATGGATATTTTAGCTGAAACCTATTTAAATTATCAACCTGTTTCAATCACTAAATTAATTGGTAAAAAAGGGAAAAATCAGTTATCTATGCGAGATGTTCCTATAAAAGATCAAACAGAATATGCTGTTGAAGACGCTGACATAACACTTCAATTAAAAAAACATTTCATTGAAGAATTAAAAAAAGGGAATGTTATAAAACTATTTAATGAAATTGAATTACCATTAGTTTCTGTATTAACAGCTATGGAAATTGAAGGAATTAATTTAAATACTGATTTCTTAAAAGAGTTGTCTATTCATCTAACAGATGATATCAACCGTTTAGAAAAGACCATATTTGAACAAGCTGGTGAAGAATTTAATATTGCCTCACCTAAACAACTAGGTATTGTATTATTTGAGAATATGAAATTGGTAGATAAGCCAAAAAAAACAAAAACAGGCCAATACTCTACTGCAGAGGATGTTTTATCTAACCTATCTAAAGATCATACAATTATTGCCAATGTTTTAGAATACAGGCAATTTAAGAAGTTACAAAGCACCTATGTAGATGCACTACCAAATGAAATTAATCCTAATACTGGTAGAGTTCATACAGCGTATGCACAGGCAGTTGCTGCTACAGGGAGACTTAGCTCTACCAACCCAAACCTGCAAAATATTCCTATTAGAACAGAGAGAGGAAAACAAGTAAGAAAAGCATTTATCCCAAGAGATCAAAACCACGTATTATTAGCAGCAGATTACTCACAGATAGAATTGAGAATTATAGCTGCTTTGAGTGAAGAAGAAAC
>JABAZK010000175.1 GCA_018608485.1 Flavobacteriaceae bacterium
ATGAAACAAGGTTCTAAAGATCGTTATTTCCAAGATGTAGAAGATGATATTAAAAAATTAGTACCTGAGGGAATTGTTGGAAGAGTTCCATATAAAGGAAATTTAGATGAAAGTATTCACCAGTTTATAGGAGGTTTAAAAGCAGGAATGGGATATTGTGGATCTAAAGATATTGAAACTTTAAAAAATACAGGAAAGTTTGTTAGAATAACTACTTCTGGGATTAATGAGAGTCATCCGCATGATGTAGCGATCACTAAAGAGGCTCCAAATTACAGTAGAAGATAAAATTTTAAAATTAGTTTAATAAAAAAAGAGAAGCACATTGCTTCTCTTTTTTTATTGGTTAATGACAGCTATTTATTTTTTTGCTGGAGGAGGCATTTTTAATCCTAATTTGTCCATCACTTTTTGTGTAATATCAAATGCTTCATCTATGTAAGCAAATTCATTACCAGAGGTGGTTAGTACTTGTGAGTACCCATCAGCTTTTGCAATTTCAGTAATAGCTTTTCCAAGAATTTGATACAATGGATTCATTAATTGATCTCTCCTAAGACCTATCAGACTATTACCATTTTGTTGACTTTTTTGCAAATCTTGTTCTAATGCATTTATTTCATCAACTTTAATTTTCTTAAAGGTATCTGATAAGTTAGGATCAAGTTTTTGAAAAGCAGCAACTTTAGCATTGTAATCTGCTAATTTGTCTTGATATGATGAGTCTAACTTTGAAGCATAAAGATTTAATTCTTTCAAAACTTCTTTAGCTTCTGGCATTAATCCTACAATAAATTCAGAATTTATGGTACCTACTTTGGTTTGACTGTTTGCAAAAAAACTTGCAAAACAAAAAACAACTAATACTAATTTTAATTTCATCTTATAATATAATTTTGGCAAAGATAAAAAAGGGATTGAATTTTGAAACTATTAAGTCATTAAAAAAAATTAAATAAAATCTTCAATTTTTTTCAATATTTTAGTTGTATCAGTTTCAAAGTCAAACCAATATATGTTTGGGTCTTTTTGGAACCATGTAAGTTGTCTTTTAGCAAATCTTCTGGTATTTTTTTTAATTTCTAGTATGGCTTCATCTTTAGTTATTTTTTCTTCAAAAAAAGAGAAAAGCTCTCTATAGCCAACTGTTTGAAGAGCATTTAGTTCTTTATTAGGATGTAATTTTTGGGCTTCAGCGAGCAATCCCTTTTCAATCATTAGATCTACTCTTTTATTAATTCTTTTATAAATCTTTTCACGTTCACCATTTAAACCTATACTAATTGATTTAAAATTTCTTTTCTTTTTAGCTTTTCCTATATAACTAGAGTACGGTAGATTTGTACCTATGCATATTTCTAGGGCTCTTATAACTCGCTGATGGTTCTCTATATCTATAGTATTGTAAGTTATAATATCTAATTTTTTAAGTTGATTTTGCAAAGGAATAATCCCCTCTGTTTCTAAAACATGCTTTAACTCTAATCTAATTGATGGATCAATTTTTGGAAAATCATCTAAACCTTCCAGAACTGCTTTTACATATAGGCCACTTCCTCCAACCATCACAACAGTATTGTGTTTTTTAAACAATGTATCTAAAACGTTTAGTGCATCTCTTTCAAAGGCACCTACGTTATAGTCTTCAAAAACACTTTTATTTTGAATAAAATGATGAGGGACAGCAGCAAGCTCTTCTTTTTCAGGTACTGCAGTTCCTAAGGTCATTTCCTTGTAAAATTGTCTAGAATCGCATGAAATTATTTCTGTATCAAAATAAGACGCAATTAAAATACTTAAAGAGGTTTTGCCAATAGCTGTGGGACCTACTATAGTGATTAGTGTCTTCTTAGAGTTACCCATTATTCATTTAATTTATCACCACAATGATAACAAAATATGGCATCATCTTGGTGAGAATCTCGCATGCAATTTGGACAACTCTGTGTGTTGGTATGAATTTTAGCATTCATCATTTCAGAACCAACAATTCCAGTAGGTATGGCAATGATAGCGTACCCCAGAATCATAATAGCACTTGCTATTAACTGTCCTAAGGCTGTTATTGGAGCAATATCTCCGTATCCAACAGTAGTTAGTGTTACAATAGCCCAATACACACTTCTAGGAATGCTTGTAAATCCGTTTTCTGCTCCTTCAATCATGTACATAATAGTTCCTAAAATGATACAAAGAATTAATACAAATAATAAGAAGACTGCAATTTTTGCTCTACTAGATCTAAGTGCTAACAATAGTCTATTTGAGGCTCCAATGTATCGAGTTATCTTTAATATCCTAAATATCCGTAACAATCGCAAGGCTCTTAAAACAGCTAGATTGTGACTGTCTATTAATATTAAAGAAACATATTTTGGAATGGTAGACAGTAAATCTATAATACCATAGAAACTAAAAATATATTTCCAAGGTTTTTTTACAGTTACTATTCTTAACACGTATTCTAATGAAAATAAGATGGTGATTACCCATTCTGCAACATCTAAAAAAGAACCATATTTTTCATCAATACTTTGAACACTTTCAAGCATTACAAAAAGAATACTTGCTAGAATTGCAATTAATAAAATGACATCAAATAGTTTACCACCCCTTGTGTCTGCTTCATAAATAATTTCATGAAGTCTGTGTTTTAAAGATGGTTTATTTTTTACTTTCGAATTCAAATTATTGTTTTCTTGTACGACAATATACTACATTACAATCTTATTATTTTTGAAACACTATTATTATTCAAATAATTTTTCACAATAGATTTTGCTAAGTCTTTATTTTCTATAGGTGTTAAAATGGTTTTTAAAATTGAAATCTCTGTTTCTTGAAAAGATAAATTTGTAAAACCATAGCCAAAAACTTCATTTTCTTCAATCAAAACAATTCCATTTTCATCAACTTCTCTTCCTTTTAATTGCACAATGAAATCTGAATGAGCGAATTCATTTTTTGATTTTTTTTTCTTTTTTTTGAAATTATACTTTGGTTGTAAAGTTTCTAGTTCTGTGTGATATTTTAATCTAGTAAATAATTCATTTCCTGTGAACTGAAATGTTATTTTCTCCACTCTTTCTTGAATTTTTTGAGCTCTTTTTCCTTGTTTTAGAAATAGTTTATTTATTTCAAATTTTATATTGTGGCTTCTTCCAATAAAGATGACTTTTCCATCATCATTGTGTACATAAAAAACTCCCATTGCCTCTGGAGCAATCTCTAAAATAGAATTTAATTTATCTTTTACATTTCTGTTGTCAAAGTATTTGATTGAATTTTGTACAATCTCTTTCTTGTGGTCTTTATCTAACAATAATTTAAATAATTGAACTGTGGCAAGGGCATCACCTGTAGCTCTGTGCCTATCACTCATTGGTATACCTAAAGATTTACATAGCTTTCCTAAGCTATAAGATTTTTCATCTTGTATTAATTTTCTACTCAATTCTACAGTGCAAATAGAATTTCTTTGATACTCATATCCTAATCTATCAAATTCAGTTTTTAAAATTCGGGTATCAAATTCTGCATTGTGTGCCACTAATATTGAGTCTTTTGTAATTTCAATAATTCGTTTAGCAACCTCGAAAAATTTAGGAGCATTTCTTAACATCTTATTGTTAATACCGGTAAGTTGTACAACAAATTCTTGAATTGGTTTTTCCGGATTTATAAGGCTAATGAACTGATCTATAACTGTATGTCCATCAAATTTATAGATGGCAATTTCTGTAATGCCTTCCTCATTAAATTTACCTCCAGTAGTTTCTATATCTAAAATTGCGTACAAATTTGTTTCTATGTTAAATAATTTCTAGCACCAAAAATAGAACTACCAACTCTAATCATGGTACTTCCGTTTTTGATAGCTAATTTGTAATCTCCACTCATTCCCATGGATAGTATTGAGAAATCTGGGTGTTGTTTTTTATGATGGTTGTATAATGTTTCTAATTCAGAAAATTCTTCATTTAAAATATTTTCATTTTTTGTAAAAGTTGCCATTCCCATAAAACCACAAATTTTTATATTAGTAAAGGTTTTTAGTTCTTCAGAGTACAAAATATCTGATATGTCCGCTGGCGTTAACCCAAATTTTGTTTCTTCTTTAGCTATTCTTACTTGTAATAAACAGTTAATCACTCTATCGTGTTTATGTGCTTGTTTATTTATTTCTTTTAACGTCTTTAAGCTATCTACGCCGTGAATTAAGTCTACAAAATGAGCCATATACTTCACTTTGTTTCGTTGAAGATGACCTATCATATGCCACTCTATATCTTTTGGTAGGGCTTCATGTTTTGTAACCATTTCCTGTATTTTATTTTCCCCAAAAACTCTCTGACCAGCTTCATATGCTTCAAGTAAATCTGCGATAGGTTTGGTTTTGGAAACAGCAACAAGAACAATTTTTTCTGAAATTGATGTTTTAATTTTTTCTAAATTATCTTTAATATAATTCATAATTAAAATTCATACATGGTTAAACCACTCCTTAATTTAGGTTCTATATAACTAGTCTTAGGTGGCATTATTAGTTGTGCATCAGCTATTTTTTTCATTTCATCAATCGTTATTGGTAACATCCCAAAACCAATTTCGAATTGACCATTATCAACTAAAGTTTTAATGGATAACATATCTAATTTATTGTTTCGATATCTTATTCTATCATTATTATCTAAGTTATCAATACCTAAGATAGGCTTTAAAATGGTTTTGTAAAGAATTTCTGCATCAAGTTTAGATAGTGCATCTTTATAAGTATAGGCACTTTTTCTTAGATATAATGAGTAAAACTTACCATCAAGATACATACTAAAATGATGTTTTTGAGAGGGTTTATAAAAATGTTCTCCTTTTTCTTCTATTCTGTAACTTTTATCTAATTCAATCAAAAATTCATCAATAGTTAATCCATTTAAATCTTTTACAAATCTATTAAATTCTGAAATTTTTAAATTTGATTCAGGAATAATATAACTCATGAAATAGTTATAGTTTTCTGTTCCGTTATGATGATTGTTTTCTTTTTGTAAATCTTTTTTTAATAGAGATGAAGATGCACTTCTGTGGTGTCCATCAGCTATGTATAGAGCCTCTTTTTTTTCAAAAAAAGAAGTAATTTCTCCTATGTGAATTTCATCATTAACTAACCATAAACGGTGTAGCTTTTTATCTGTTGTTGAAAATTCGTATTCTGGTCTTTTTTCTTGTATGGTTAGTAGCAGTTTGTTGAAATTTTCATCATCTTCATAGGTAAGTAATACTGGTTCCGCATTAAAACCAGTAGTTTTTAAATAGCTTTCAAATAATTCCTCTCTTTTTTTTATAGTTCCTTCATGCTTTTTTATACACCCGTTAATGTAGTCATCAACTGCTGTTGCAGCAATAATTCCACAAAATGAATCGTGAGCATCTAAACTTTCATAGATGTAAAAGGAATCTGTCGTGTCTTTAATGAAAATTTTATTTTCTTTAAATTCTTCATATCTATTGTGAATCATTTGGAAGCGTTGCTCACCAGTAAATTCCTGATGATATTTATATCCAGGATTAATAATGTGTAAAAAAGTAAAAGGGTTAAATTCTAGTTTAGCATCCAACTCTTTATCTGTATATGCATCAAAAGATTTAGATGATACCAAAGCCACCTTATCTCTACTTGGTCTTACTGCTTTAAATGGTTTTACAATGGCCATTATTACTAGTTATTTTTCATCACAATTGCTTGAATTTATTATTAAATTCAATGGTTGAAGTATTTTTTTATTCTTTTAATAACGCAATGATTTGTGTTGCCAATTCAGATCCTATTCTATCCTGAGCTTCAACTGTGGCAGCTCCTATGTGAGGTGTTAAAGATAATTCAGGATTCATTAGTAATTGTATTTCTGGTGAAGGCTCTTTTTCAAAAACATCTAAGCCAGCAAATTTCACTTTTTTTTCTTCTATAGCTTTTATCAATGCAATTTCGTCTACTACACCACCTCTTGCGGCATTTATAATACCAACACCTGTTTTCATTTTTGAAATTTCTTTTGAGCCAATTACATAATTTTTTTGAACAGGTACATGTAAACTAATAAAATCACTTTCCTTTAAGAGGGTGTCTAAATCTGTTGTTTCAATTGTAATGGTAATTTTCTGACCATTAAAAAACTCTATAGATATTGGTGCACTTTCGGTGAAATGGTCTGTGGCTAGAACTTCCATTCCAAGACCAAGTGCTATCCTAGCTAC
>JABAZK010000045.1 GCA_018608485.1 Flavobacteriaceae bacterium
GATTTGGATTCTTTTACAACTTATTATCTTTAAGAGTAAAATTTATTTCCAAGAATAATTTGTGTTGTTGGTATTATATCTGTTGCTAGGGAACTGGAGAAATCTAGTTCCCTTTTTTTATTTTTCGATAATGCATGAGAAAATGGTTTCTTCACATATTTTGATTTAGAAAACATAGCTTTCAAAAAATAATAAAAAAAAAATTTTCAATCTATATTTTTTATTATGTTTGCTTACTAATGAGTTCATTAACAAGAACGCATTGCCATTATTAAAATGAAATCTTTTTTCATATTCGGGCTCAGAAGGATAAAGAAGTCTACTTCAAAAGCTGCTCTAGGGATAGAGAACCGAATTTTCAGGCTGGCTTCTAAAATTAATATTAAATTTCTTCTGTTGAGGCAAAATAGCTTCGACCCTTCCACTGTATTTATATTTCGTATCTGAATTATTAGAAAGACAGGTTCCTTTTTTTAGAACAAAACTGCATTTTTTTTAATTTTTCAATCACATTCAATGAAAACAAAATACCTTGATCTTATTGATCAAACTTTTAATTTTCCTCAGGAGGAATTTACACTAAATACAAATCAATTAAACTTCCACGGAATTGATTTAATGGCACTTATTCAACAGTACGGTTCGCCATTGAAATTCACTTATTTACCTAAAATATCTGATAATATAAATAGGGCAAAAGGTTGGTTCGCAGATGCTTTTAAAAAACACAATTACGGCGGTAAATACCATTATTGCTACTGTACAAAAAGCGCTCACTTTAAACACATACTTAATACTGCATTGGAAAACGATATTCATATAGAAACGTCCTCTGCTTTTGATTTAGATATTGTTGTAAATTTAAAAGCAAAAGGTAAAATTACAGATAACACTTACATAATTAGCAATGGTTTTAAGCGCGATCAGTATGTTCAAAATCTTGCTCGGCTACTAAATACTGGGCATAAAAACTGTATTGTAGTTATTGATAATTATGAAGAGATTAAGCTCTTTGACCAAGTAGTTGATGGGAACTATAATGTTGGTATTCGTATAGCTTCAGAGGAAGAACCAAAGTTTGAATTTTATACATCAAGATTGGGAATTGGCTATAAAAATATCGTGCCGTTTTACCACAGTGAAATTAAAAACAACCCGAAGGTTACTCTCAAGATGTTACATTTTTTTATAAATACAGGGATACGAGATACTGCGTATTACTGGAATGAGCTTTTGAAATGCATGAAGGTGTATGTACAACTTAAAAAAGAATGCCCAAGCCTAGATAGTTTGAACATTGGAGGTGGTTTTCCTATTAAAAATTCACTAGCATTTGAGTATGATTACTCTTATATGGTTAGTGAAATTATTGGTCAAATTAAACAAGTTTGCAACGAGAACAATATTGATGTACCCAACATATTTACAGAATTTGGGAGTTTTACAGTTGGAGAAAGTGGTGGTGCTCTTTATGAGGTCTTATATCAAAAACAACAGAACGACCGTGAGAAATGGAATATGATAAATTCATCATTTATCACAACTCTTCCAGATTCTTGGGCAATAAACAAGCGATTTGTAATGCTTCCAATAAACCGCTGGGACCAAGAGTATGAGCGCGTATTGTTAGGGGGTCTTACTTGTGATAGTGACGATTATTACAACAGTGAGCAGCACATGAATGCAATTTACTTGCCTAAATATAATAAGGACAAACCATTATATATTGGCTTTTTTAACACAGGTGCTTATCAAGAAACCATAGGTGGTTTTGGAGGCCTTCAACATTGTTTGATTCCTGCCCCAAAACATATTCTTATTGATCGCGACGAGAATGGCAAATTAACCACCTCGGTATTTTCTCAAGAGCAAACCTCAGAACAATTGCTATCTCTTTTAGGATATGATTATAGTATTAATAGTTCACTCGCAGAAGTAAAAAATAAATCGATTTATAAAGTTCAATAGGTAGTGCTAATATCAAATAAAAGAAAATACATAAGATGACAAGAAATACATATGCAGGAATTCCACAAGAATTAAGTGTACTAGGAAATTCAAAGATTGTATTAATCCCGGTACCTTATGATGGGACTAGTACTTGGCAAAAGGGTGCAGATAAAGGTCCTCAGGCTTTTTTAAGTGCTTCACAGAATATGGAGTTATTCGATATTGAAACACAGACACAAGTCTACAAACAAGGTGTTTATCTAGCTGATGCTGTTACACAAAACGGTTCTCCACAGGCTATGGTAGATGCTGTTCATGCTGTAACAAAGAGTTATATATTAAAGAATAAATTTGTCACTATTTTTGGTGGAGAGCACTCCATATCTATCGGGACCATAAGAGCATTTAATGAATGTTTTGATAACTTAACAGTACTCCAACTAGACGCACATGCAGATCTAAGAAAGCATTACCAAGGTTCTAGTTTTAACCATGCTTGTGCGTTATATGAAGCTAGTCAAACTACTAATTTACTTCAGGTAGGGATACGCTCTATGGATATTTCAGAAGTTACTGTTATGGATAAAGAAAATATATTTTTTGCCCACCAATTAACTGAAGATGATTCTTGGATGGATGCTTCTATTGATAAAATGACCGAAAATGTTTTTATCACTATTGATTTGGACGTCTTTGATCCTTCTATTATGCCCAGTACAGGAACCCCAGAGCCAGGAGGCTTATTGTGGTATGAAACCCTTGACTATTTAAAAAAAATATTTAAAGAAAAGAACGTAGTAGGCTTTGATATTGTTGAGTTGTGTCCAAATCAGATTGATAAATCTTCAGATTTTTTAGCAGCAAAGCTTTATTATAAAATGCTCACATATAAATTTCTAGATGAACAAATTGAAGAGAATTTCGTCAACGAATATTAAACTACACCAAAAAAACAGTAAGACAATGATTACTAAAGGTCCAATATCTCAATTTATAGAAACTCATTATTTACATTTTAATGCGGCAGCACTTGTGGATGCTGCAAAAGGATATGAAGCACAACTTCACTCAGGCTCAAAAATGCTTGTTTCTCTTGCAGGTGCTATGAGTACTGCAGAAATAGGGATAAGTTTTGCAGAAATGATACGCCAAGATAAAGTCCAAATTATCTCTTGTACTGGCGCCAACCTAGAAGAAGATATTATGAATCTAGTGGCGCATTCTCACTACAAGCGTATACCAAATTATCGTGACCTAACCCCACAAGATGAGTGGGATTTACTTGAAAAAGGATTAAATCGTGTGACAGATACATGTATTCCAGAGGAAGAGGCCTTTAGGCGTTTAGAAAAACATATTGTAAAAATATGGAAAGATGCCCAAGGTAAATCAGAGAGGTTTTTCCCTCACCAGTATATGTATAAACTGCTATTGTCTGGAGTTTTGGAACAATATTATGAAATTGATATCAAAAATTCTTGGATGTATGCTGCTGCACAAAAAAACCTCCCCATTGTTTGTCCAGGCTGGGAAGACAGTACTATGGGAAATATTTTTGCTAGTTATGTTCTTAAAGGTGAACTCAATGCAAATACCGTAAAATCTGGAATAGAGTATATGACGTTTTTAGCAGATTGGTATAAAAATAATTCTGAAAATGGCATTGGTTTTTTTCAAATTGGTGGTGGTATCGCTGGAGATTTTCCAATATGTGTAGTCCCTATGTTATATCAAGACATGGAAGAGAAAGAAACTCCCTTTTGGAGTTATTTCTGCCAGATAAGTGATTCAACTACAAGTTATGGGTCATATAGTGGTGCGGTTCCTAATGAGAAGATCACATGGGGCAAACTAGATATAGATACCCCTAAATTTATTATTGAGAGTGACGCTACAATTGTAGCGCCGCTGATATTTGCTTACTTATTAAATATGTAATTATGGATTCAAGAAAACGTATTATTATAGATTTTAAAAAGTTAACCCCAGATTTATTAGCTCTTTTGGTAGAGAAATACCCAGAAGGGTATGATGATCATCATATCATCAAGTTTAAAAACACTAAAAATCATTGGATTGAAGCTGTACAAATAGATACAGATGAAGTAACATATCTAGTTAAAGTGAGTATAAACCTTGCTGTGACTATGGAAAACTATGATGAGGATCATAGTTTAGATTTTGAGGCAAACGATCCAAACACAATTCAAGACTCAGAACTATAATAATCAAGTAAAATAAAACAGTATGAAAGCACAATTTCACTTAGCATTACCCTGTAAGAGTATAGAAGTTACAAAAAATTTTTACACCTCTATTTTAGGTGCATCTCTAGGAAGATATGCAGATAAATGGGCAGATATTAATTTATATGACAACCAACTAACCTTTACCCAGGCAGGTGATTTTAATTTTAATTTTAAAAACTACAAGTTGGGAGAAAGTGTGTTGCCTTCCTTTCATTTTGGTGTAATTATACCTGTGCAAGTTTGGGGAGACTTGTATACAAAGCTCTTTAAATCTAATCACGAGGTCACTACTGAGGTTACTTTCATGAAAAACAAAATAGGGGAGCACCTTTCCTTTTTTATTACAGACCCAAATGGTTATATGATAGAATTTAAAAGTTTTAAAACAGAAAATGAAGTATTTTGCACTAGTGTATAAACACAGATTGCTATTTAAATAGCGTTACAATAAATAATTAAATAAAAATAAAAATTGAACAACTTAAAAATTATAGGAAGTGAGGAATGGTGTTCATTTGAATCCTTCAAAATTCCAGCAATCAAGGCTCGTATAGACTCTGGTGCTAAAACATCATCAATTCAAGCAAGTAATATTAAGATTTTTTTAAAACAAACCCAGGAGTGGGTTCGCTTTGAGGTAACCCCACTGCAGGAAAATAAAAGTATTAGTATTAGCTGTGAGGCTAAAATTCATTCCAAAAGAACTGTAAAAAGCTCCATAGGTATTTCAGAGCAACGACTCGTTATCAAAACTCCTATTACATTTGGCGAGGATACTTTTGAAATTGAACTTACACTTGCAAATCGAGATGCTATGGAGTTTAGAATGTTATTAGGAAGAGAAGCGCTATCTAATCGTTACCTAGTAAACCCATCAACTAGCTATCTTTTTCCTAAATATACTAAGGAAGAATTGGATATAAAGTATGCATCATTTAAAACCCAAAAAACAAAATTAAAAATTGCGCTTTTAGCAAGTAACCCTGATTTATTTAGCAATAAACGTCTAATAGAGGCTGGGCGCTCTAGAGGTCATGAAATGGTGTTTCTCAATGTGCAACAGGCGTATATGAAGTTTGATGCCACAGAGCCGCAAATACGTTACAGGGGAGGTAATGTTATAGATGAATTTGATGCCATTATACCTCGTATTAAGCCATCAGTTACTTTTTATGCCTGCGCTTTAATACGTCAGTTTGATGCAATGAATACTTACTGTTTAAACTCTGCAGATGCTATAACACAATCTAGAGACAAGCTTTTGGCTACTCAATTATTTGCAAAGCACGATATACATATTCCTATTACCGGATTTGCAAATTCTCCGCTAGATACTAAAGATCTTATAAAGATGGTAAATGGTGCACCCCTTATCATAAAGTTACTAGAAAGTACCCAGGGGAAAGGTGTTGTTTTGGCAGAAACCACAAAGGCTGCAGAGAGTGTGATCAATGCTTTTAAGAGTGTAAAGACTAATATTTTAGTGCAAGAATTTATCAAAGAAGCAAATGGTCAAGATATTCGTTGTTTTGTAGTCAATGGTAAAGTGGTTGCTTCTATGCAGCGTCAAGCAGAAAAAGGCGAGTTTAGAGCAAATATTCATCAGGGAGGTAGTGCATCGAATATAAAAATTACCCCAAAAGAGAGAAAATTAGCAATTAAAGCTGCTAAAATATTAGACCTACCTGTTGCGGGTGTAGATATTATTAGGTCTAATAAAGGTCCTTTACTGTTGGAAGTGAATTCATCTCCAGGGTTAGAGGCAATAGAGTCTGCAACGGGTCTAGATATTGCAAATATTATGATTGAAGCAATTGAGAAGAAATTAAAATTCAAATAATATAAATATGATTACACCCTTAATTTTTAAACCTGCAGAAATGTGAGAGTCTTGTCCAAAAAATTATTCCCTAAAATAAAATTTATTTTAGGGAATAATGCCGTGGAG
>JABAZK010000145.1 GCA_018608485.1 Flavobacteriaceae bacterium
CACATACCTGATTACACATATAACCCAGATTAATTTGTAGAATTTCTAATTTTTTTGAGCGTAATGGGAACTGATTTGTTTCGGCTATTTTTTTTGCAAATGTTGGTAACTCTCCAGTAGCAAATAGTCCGTTTGATAAGATATTTAGTTGCCGTTCGGTATTGGCTAGTTCATTTTTTCTAGCTAAAAGTGATTTTTTACTCATGTTACATTTCCAATTTGTTCACTTTGTTCATCATTTGAACTCCGTGAACTAGTGTGGCGCCACTTTTAATGGCAGCACCTACATGAACAGCCTCCATCATTTCTTCTTTTGTAATACCTCGTTGTAAACCGTCTTTTGTGTAGGCATCTATACAATAGGGGCATTGTTCTGTGTGGGATACAGCCAGAGCAATCAATGATTTTTCACGAGCTGTTAGCGCTCCTGGTTCAAATACTTTTCCATAATAATCAAAGAATTTGTTTCCAAGTTCTTCATTCCACTCCGTTATGTTGCCAAATTTGCGAAGATCGGCAGGGTCATAATATGTTTTAGACATAAAAATTTATTTAATGTTCAAACTCCAGTCGTAAGTTAGGTATTTTATGCTTGCTTTTTCATTTATTTTTTCACTAGCATAATTGTTTAAATATTCTATTATAGTTCCATTTTTTTTAAAATCAGAGGAAAACCAGTCAAATATTTTTGATAGCTCTACATTGTTTTTACTTATTTTATTTCTATCATCATCATTAATAAAATTTATCATCAAATTAGTTAAAGCAGTTTCTACATTACTTTCTGAAAAAGCGAAATTTCCTAATTTAGGACAAGACATAGAAGCACAATTAATACCAACATGAATTCTTGGATCATTGTATTTTTTTCGTAAAATTTTATGTTCAATCCAGTCTAATGTGTAGGTGTTTTCACCCACTTTTATAAAAGGGGTCTTCCAAGCTGTTTTTCCGTCTATTTTAATATCCCTAATACTTTTCAGGGGGTATTTGGTTAAAATAATTTTAATAGTGTAAGCATTGTAGGTATTTAACCAATAGGCCTTTTCTTTATTTAATGACCAATTTTCAGTTGGTATAGTCTCCTGTAGATACGTTAAATAATTATCTAATATTGTTTCGTTTTTTTTTAAAGATTGATAATCTACCATTCCCTTCCTATCCACATTTTTTTTTAATAAACTATTAAAAATAGCGGTCTGCCCTTGTGTTGAAACAAATAAAAGCAGGCATATGAATGTAACAAATTTGTTCATAAAACTATTATTTAGACGTTTAATTAGGGAGAGTTTACAAATAAAATCAATTTTTAAATTTCTATTTCTTCTCCCATTTTTAAATTAAAATATTTTCTAAAGGAAAAGACAACCATGTATAAAATTGGGGTATCTAATGCAGCTATCATCATTTTAAAAACAACTCCACTAATTAATAATCCTAAAAATTTATCCCAAGAAATAATATCAAAAGAGCAAAGCAATAACAATACAGTTAGTGTATCTATAATTTGAGATGAAAAGGTTGAAAAATTATTTCGTAACCACAAGTGTTTTCCTTTTGTAAGAGCTTTCCAGAAATGATATACTCTAATATCTATAAACTGAGCAAATAAATACGCCATCATAGAAGCTAAAACTGCCAAAGGAGCAGCGCCAAACACTTCAATAAAAGTATTGTCATTAACTACAGACCAAGAAGTAGATGGAGCAGCCATGGAAACATAAACAATTCCTAAAGAAAAGAAAGAGGCAAAAATACCTGCAATAACAACATGATTAGCTTTCTTTTTACCGTATATCTCAGATAAAATATCTGTAATTAAAAAAGTAATCGGGTAAGGTAGTAAGCCAACAGAAACTTCAAATAATTTTACACCAAAAACTTCATTATCAAAAGGGTACCAATAAAAAAATTTTTGAAAAATTAAATTAGACGTTACTAATGAAGCAATAAATAAGGCTGCTAGAATAAGGTATATTATTTGAGCTTGAGATTTTTTTTCGGCAATCATATAAACGAAAATACTAATTATTTATCATTACAATAGCTGGTGTTTTAAACTATTTAATAAGAAACTTTGAACCTTTCTAAAAGACTTCGAAATCAGATAAGAAATCCCTATTTTTGCACCAGTAACAATTGAAATTTAATTTAAATGAAAGCATATATTTTTCCTGGCCAAGGAGCTCAATTTACAGGGATGGGTTTAGATTTATACAATAATTCCCAAATGGCTCATGAACTTTTTGAAAAGGCTAATGAAATTTTAGGATTTCGTATAACGGATATTATGTTTGAAGGAACAGCAGATCAATTAAAACAAACTAATGTTACACAACCCGCTATTTTTTTACATTCTGTAATATTAGCAAAAGTTTTAGGGAATTCATTTCAGCCAGAAATGGTAGCTGGTCATTCTTTAGGTGAAATTTCTGCTTTAGTAGCTGCAGGTGTTTTATCTTTTGAAGATGGGCTTCAGTTGGTTTCTAAACGGGCTGAAGCAATGCAAAAAGCTTGTGAAATTATGCCTTCAACTATGGCTGCAGTTTTAGGATTAGATGATCAAATTGTCGAGGAAGTTTGTGATGCTGTTGATGGAGTAGTCGTTGCTGCAAATTATAATTGCCCAGGTCAATTAGTGATTTCTGGAGAAGTTTCTGCCATAGAAACTGCTTGTGAATTACTAAAAGAAAAAGGGGCTAGAAGAGCCCTTGTTTTACCAGTTGGAGGTGCTTTTCATTCACCTATGATGGAGCCTGCAAGAGAGGAGTTAGCGGCTGCAATAAAGGCCACAAAATTTAATGAACCAACTTGTAGGGTATACCAAAACGTACCTGCGAAAGCAATAACAACTGCTCTTGAAATTAAAGAAAATTTAATAAAGCAATTAACAGCTCCAGTAAAGTGGACACAATCTATTCAATCTATGATAGCAGATGGTGGAACACAGTTTATTGAAGTTGGTCCAGGTAAAGTTTTACAAGGATTGATGAGAAAGATAGATAGAAGTGTTGAGGCAGCAGGTGCTAGTCTTGAAGCTTGAAAAAAGTATGATTAATTAAAAATCCCGTTCATTAGAGCGGGATTTTTTATGTTTTAATCTTTAATTTGAATTTCTGTATTATTTAATAAAACAGGTTTTCCAAAACCAAGTTGTTCCATTCGTTTTAATTGAGTTTTAGCATCACCAGCAACAAACCAAATCATTTTATTTGGATCTATATATTTATTCGCTAATTCTTGAATTCGCTCAATAGTCATATTATTTACAATCTTTTCACGATCGCTCATATAATCAGCTTTCAAACCATAATTACTTATGTTTTGTAGCATTCTTAATTTTGCTCCCATGGTTTCAAAAGCTCTAGTATTACTTTTAATTAAGAAACCTTTAGAGGTTGTTAAATCTTTTTCATCATAGTTTTTACCATAATTAGCTAAGATGCTTTTCACTAATTGTGAAGCCTCTAGAGTTACATTACTTCTTACGCCACTAGAAATTGTAAAAGATCCTTTTTCTTTTCCTCCAGAAAAACTAGATCTAATTCCGTAAGTATATCCTTTCCCTTCTCTTAGTTGTTGTGTTAATTGAGAAGCAAATCCGCCACCACCAAGTCTATAATTCATAACACTTGCAGGAAAATAATCAGCATCATTAAATGCTAAGGCAGGAGAACCAAAGCGTAATTGAGATTGTTTAGCATTTGGAATATCATAAAAATATACTATAGATTTCTTTGGTTGTTCAGGAGTTTTATATGCTGGAATTATTACTTCTTTTGCAGTCCAATTCTCTTCTAAATCCCTTAAGGATTCCATAACAACATTTTTGCTAATATCTCCAACAACATGCATTTTAGCAACAGAAGGTGAAATATAATTGTTGTAATAGGATTTTAAATCGTCAATTGTAATTGAATTTACAGAAGCGATTGTCCCATAAACGTTTTTAGAACGAATGTTGTCTTTACCATAAATTAGCTCACTATAAACATTTGCTGCAATTGATCTAGGACTTGCTTCTTGCTGTCTTAAATTACTAATGGCTCTTTTCTTTAGTAGTTCAAATTCAGTTTCTTCCCATCTTGGTTCTAATAGCATTTCTTTAACTAATGCTATCGTTGCATTGTAGTTTTTAGCTAATGTTGTTCCACTTACTATAATACTTTCTTTACCAGCAGAAATACTTCCTGAAGCACCTAATTGTGATAGAGCATCTTCTAATTCACTAACAGTTTTGTTTTTTGTTCCTTTTTCTAATAAATCAGCAGTTAAATTTGCAACTCCTAATTTATCCATTCTTTCAACTAGTTGACCACCATCAATAATTAAATTGAATTGTACTAGGGGAACTTCATCACTTTCAATACCAAATACTTTTAAACCATTTTCTAATTTAGATTCCCAAACAGTTGGTGTTTTTGCAACTGGTGTTGGTCCGTAATTTGGTTCAATAGATCTATCAAAAGTTGTAGGAGTTTTCTCATATTTAGCTGTAATTGATGCATCAAAATTTTCTTCTGCTCCAATTATAATTTTTTCTTCTTTAATGATTGCTTCTTTTGCATTTGATAATGCTAATTTTTTTCCATTTTTTGGCACAAAACTGGTAGCAATGTAATTCTCCCCTTTGATATATTTATTAAAAACATTCATTACATCTTCTGTAGTAACTGCCAAAGTTCTTTTAATATCTTTAGTAACAAAACCTGGATCTCCGGTATAAGTATTATAGGAAGCTAAACGAGTCCCTTTTCCTATTACACTAGATAAACTTCTATAAAAACCAGTTTCTTGTCCGGCTTTAATTCTATCCAAATCCTTTTTAGGAATTCCGTTCTTTTCAAATTCTGTAAAAGCTGTTTCAATCCCATTTTTAACATCGTCTAACTTTCTATTATTGAAGGCTCTAACAGATAATTGCATTTGACCTGCAACTTCTGAAGTATAACTTCCCATATCAACATATGATGTTAATTTTAAATCATCAATCAATACTTTATTTAAGGGAGCTTCTTTGCCAGAAGTTAAATATTCAGACAATACGTCCAATGCATAAGAATCTTCATGATATAATTCTTTTGTTGGCCAAACCATTGTAAGTTGAGGTAAGCGAGCAAAATTGTCTTCGTAATACAAAGATTTGCTTTCGGCTACAAAACCTGCTTCTTTTTGTAATGGAGTTATTTCTTCTCCTCTAGGAATTTCATCAAAATATTTATAAACCCATTTCTTAGCTTGGGCAATATCTATATCACCAGAAAGTACTAGAGTAGAATTGTTTGGAACATACCATTTTTTAAAGAATGTTTTTACATCCTCTAAAGTAGCATTTTGTAGATCCTCCAGAGATCCGATTACTTGCCAATTATAAGGATGATTTTTTGGATATAGATTTCTATCTATAATTTGCTGATTATAACCATAAGGTCTATTATCTACGCTTTGTCTTTTTTCGTTTTTTACAACTTGCTTTTCTTTAGCTAAAACAGGATCGGTAACTGTATTAATAAACCAACCTAATTTATCTGCTTCTGCCCAAATCATTTTTTCTAAAGCATCACTTGGTATAGTTTGTAAATAATTTGTTCGATCTCTTGAAGTAGATCCGTTTGCCCCAGAACCTCCAATTCTTGCACTCATTTTATCGAGCCCACCTTTTCCTAAATTTTCAGATTCCAAAAATAAAAGATGTTCAAATAAATGTGCAAAACCTGTTCTTCCTTCGATTTCTCTTCCAGAACCAACATGTGCCATTAATTCTACAGCTACAACAGGATCAGATCTATCTATATGAAATATAACATCTAAACCATTGTCAAGAGTGATTTTTTCGAAGTTTATAGAAAGTTCTGGTATTGTGTTTTTTGTTGGTTGACAGGCTATAAAAAGAGTAACCATTAATCCTAAAATAATTTTTTTAGTCATGAGTGAATTTTTTTAATATTTAGTAATAGTTCTAATATTTAAAAACAGTATATAATTACTGTTTTAATTGCCATTTCCAAGCAGCCAATAGTGCTTCTTCAAGTGTTTTTTCTGTTTCCCAACCCAATTCAACTTTAGCTAATGCAGTATCTGCATAGGCAGAGGTAATATCTCCCTCTCTTCTGCCAACAATTTTATAGTTAAGTTTAGTCTTGGAAACCTTTTCAAAAGCTTGGATAACCTCTAAAACAGAACTCCCAGTTCCAGTTCCAACATTAAAAACTTCAAAATCTTTTTTATTATTATTTTTTAATAATCTTTCTAATGCAGCTATGTGTGCTTTTGCCAAATCTACAACATGTATATAATCACGAACCGCAGTTCCATCTTTGGTAGGGTAGTCATCTCCAAAAACAGATAACTCTTTTCTAATACCAGCTGCAGTTTGTGTTACAAAAGGAATTAAATTTTGAGGAACACCAATAGGTAACTCTCCTATATTAGCTGTTTCGTGAGCTCCAATCGGGTTAAAATATCTTAAGGCAATAGCCTTTAGTCCGTTTGCTTTACAACTTTCTCTAATTATTTCCTCACCAATTTGCTTCGTGTTTCCGTAGGGAGATTCTGCGGGTTTAGTTGGAGCATTTTCTGTAATTGGCAACTCATCTGCTTGACCATAAACAGTACATGAAGAGCTGAAAATAAAGTTAGATAATTTGTGTTTTTTCATCTCTTTGAGAAGATAGACTAAGGTGCTTATATTATTTTCGTAATATAATAATGGATTCTTTACACTTTCTCCTACTGCTTTTGATGCTGCAAAGTGTATGATTCCATCTATTTTGTTGTTTTTAAAAAAATCTTCAACAGCTATTTTATTCCTTAAATCGATATTAAAATAAGAGGGTTTTATACTAGTTATTGAAGTGATACTATCTAAAACTTCAATTTTTGAATTGTATAAATTATCAATAATAACAACCTCATAGCCTGCTTGTTGAAGTTCAACAACAGTATGAGAACCGATAAAGCCAAGTCCTCCTGTTACTAATATTTTTTTCATAAGGGATCTTTTTTTGTTTAAAATTTGAACTAACCTACAAAATCATTGATTTTTTTTGTAATAAAAGCTAACTGCTCTTTATCTAATTCTGTGTGCATCGGTAAGGAAATTACCGTTTCAATTAATTCATTAGTTGTGGTAAAGTCATCTTCTTGATAACGATTGTCTTGATATGCTTTTTGTGCGTGTAACGGCACTGGATAATAGATAGCATTAGGAATTCCGTTATTTAATAAATGTTGGTGTAATTCATCTCGTTTTCCATTGGTTATTTTGATGGTGTATTGATGAAATACATGACAGTCACAAGAGTCACAAATCTCTCCACAATTTACTGTTGCATTAGATTTTGTAGTTGGTGTAATGATATTAGCATTTTGAGAAAAAGCATTGTTGTAGTATCTAGCCGCGTCTCTTCTGGCATCACAATACTTGTCTAACAAAGGTAATTTAGTTTTTAAAACTGCCGCTTGAATACTATCTAATCTTGAGTTTACACCTACTACATCATGATAATAACGTTTATACATACCATGATTAACCATTCCGCGTATGGTATGTGCTAAATCATCATCATTGGTAAAAATTGCACCACCATCACCATAGCAACCCAGATTCTTTGAAGGAAAAAATGATGTAGTTCCTACATGACCAATAGTTCCAACTTTTTGTTTGCGTCCATCAGCAAAAGTGTAGCTTGCACCAATGGCTTGAGCTGTATCCTCAATTACAAATAAGTTATGTTTTTCAGCAATTTCCATTACTGCATCCATATTGGCGCATAATCCGAATAAATGAACTGGAACAATGGCTTTTGTTTTTGGAGTGATGGCTTTTTTTAAGGCATCAATATCGATGTTAAACGTATTTGGTTCAACATCAATCAATACGGGGGTTAATTTTAATAGGGCAATTACTTCAACAGTGGCTGCAAAAGTAAAATCTACAGTAATTACTTCATCGCCTTGTTCAAGCCCCAAGCCCATCATGGCTATTTGTAATGCATCGGTTCCGTTTGCACACGGAATAACATGTTTTACAGATAAGTATTTCTCTAAATCTTCCTGAAATTGATGTACATATGGTCCATTAATATAAGCGGAGGAATTCAAAACTTCTTCAATAGAGGAGTCAATAGTTTTTTTGATATTTGAGTACTGACCTTGAAGATCAACCATCTGAATTTTTTTCATTGATACAGGATTTATAGAGATCAAAAATACAATATAAATCTGTTATCTTTGGGCAAAATTAAATTTATCAGAGATGAAGCACTTCATGAAAATTATTAAAATAGTAGCCTTAACATGTGTCTTTATTTTTGTTGCAGCATGGTTGTATTCAAGAACATTGCAACCAACTTACAATGGAGAATTAACATTAAATAACCTCTCGGAAAATGTTAGCGTTCATTTTGATGATAATGGAGTGCCTCATATAAATGCACAAACTCAAAAAGATGCTTATACTGCATTAGGCTATGTACATGCACAAGATAGATTATGGCAGATGGAACTCATTAGAAGAATAGCTCCTGGAAGATTGTCAGAGCTTTTTGGAAAAGATTTATTAGATACAGATATCTTTTTTTTAGGCTTAGGAATAGAAGAGGCTGCAGCTATTGCAATTAATAATTTAGATAAAAATTCAGAAGCTTATTTGTTAGCTCAAGCTTATTTAGATGGTATTAATCAATATATAGAGAAAGGGAAAACACCTTTAGAATTTTCTTTAGTAGGTGTAAAAAAAGAAAAATATACGATTAAAGACATTTATAATGTATTGGGTTATATGTCATTTAGTTTTGCTGTAGCTCATAAAACAGATCCTTTATTGACGGAAATAAAAAATAAATTAGGGAACGTATATTTAGATGAAATCTTAGGTTCTCATCCAGAAAACTTAACCATAAACAGAACAGATAGTGTTTCTAAAATACATGCGAAATTTTCAAAAAGCGTGAGTCTTATCATGGATAAAATGCCAGTCTCTCCATTAATTGGAAGTAATTCCTGGGTTATTGGAGCAGATAAAACAAAAAACGGAAAAGTTATTTTCGCGAACGATCCTCACATCGGGTTTTCACAACCCTCTGTTTGGTATCAAAATCATATTAAAACACCAGATTTTGAAATGTATGGTTTTAATTTAGCATTAATGCCTTATCCACTTTTGGGTCATAATAGAAATTATGCTTATGGTCTAACTATGTTGGCAAATGATGACTTAAATTTTTATACTGAAGAAAGTAATCCCGATAATTCATCTGAATACAAAACAAAAGAGGGTTTTAAAAAATATGAGGTTTTAACAAAGACTATCAAGGTTAAAGATGCAGCCGATACTACTTTCCAAGTAAAAATTAGCCAACATGGCCCAATAATGAATGGGTTGATCAAACATATTGATGAAGACCAGCCAATTGCTATGAATTGGATTTACACAAAATTAAAAAACGAGATGTTAGATGTCTCTTATGGGATGACCCATGCTGAATCGCTGGAAGATTTTAAAGTATCTGTTAGTAAAATTCATGCTCCCGGACTAAATGTAATGTATGGTGATAGTCAAGACAATATTGCTTGGTTTGCGTCTGCAAAATTATACCAATTAAGAGAGGGTTTGTCCTCTAAAACGTATCTGAATGGTGCTTCTGGAGAAGATGAAATTATTGAGGTGTTAGATTTTGAAGAGAATCCAAAGGCAATAAATCCTAAATGGAATTATGTATATTCTGCGAATCATCAGCCAGATTCTGTTCGAGGGAAATTGTATCCAGGATATTATCAACCAGAAAATAGATCAAAAAGAATTGTTACGCTATTGGAAGCAAAAGATGATTTTACCAAAGGAGATGTTGCGGAAATGTTGTTCGATGTAACCTCATCTTTAGACCATCTTTTTGCAAGAGATTTATTATCCTTTTTACCTAAAAATGAGTTAAGTGATTCGGAAATTGAAGCTTATGAAGCTCTAAAAAACTGGGAGGGAGAATACTTGAAGACATCAGTTGGCCCTACCATTTATAATCGGTTTTTATTTGAATTTCTTAAGAATACTTATAAAGACGAAATAGGGGATGCCTTTAATCTCTTTATAAATTCACAATTGCAAGATCAGGTATTACCAGTTCAAATAGCAAGGGAACAATCTGTTTGGTGGGATAATATTGAAACAAAAGATGTAATAGAAACGAAACAAGAAATCATTTTGAGGTCCTACAAGAACAGCATAGCTTTTTTGAAAAAACAATTAGGAGATGATGTAAATAAATGGAATTGGAGTCGAGTTATTTCTGTAGAGCACGAACATGCCATTGGAAAAGCTGGTGGGGTCTTAAGAGATTTTTTTAATGTAGGTCCTTTTAAAACTACTGGAGGAAACGAAGTGATTAATAACCAAATTTTTAAACTAGATAGTACTGGGTTTTATAAAGTTACTGCAGGACCATCTACTCGAAGAGTTATAGATTTTTCAGATGTAGAAAATGGGTTAAGCATTATTCCAACAGGACAATCTGGAAATGTATTTAGTCCATATTATAAAGATCAGGCTCAAAAATACTTGAAAGGTGATTTTATAAAAATGGAATTGAATTCATCCGAGATTTTAAAGAGTGAAAATCGATTGATTTTTAAGAGTAAGGAAAATTAAATTTCTTTATAAACTTCCTCAAAAGGAATTCTAAAGCGTTCCCCATAGACACCTTCTGGTTTTCTAATGCCACAAGAAACAATCATATTTATTTCCGCACCTCTTGGCAAGTTTAAGACTTTCTTTACTCTCCAGGTGTCAGAGCCCTCCATTGGGCAAGTATCATAACCCTCAGCAGCCATACTCAACATAAAATTTTCAGCAGCTAGCGCACAAGTCTTGTGAGCAACTATTCTCATATCACTATTTCTAACTTCTCTGAAAATAGGTTTAAAAAGCCCGATTACTAAAATCATTAGATATTTTAAAAACCCAAAAATTCCTAAAAAATCACTGTAGGCAAATGGAATTAATTTTCCGTAGTAATTTCTACTTACCTTTTCTCTACTGCTTTGTTCAGACTTTAGTTTTGGCGGAAAAATGCTATCAATCATTTGTAAGTTTGAATTTTTTCTTTTTTTCCAGAGATCTTTACGTGTCACAAAAATCACCAATTCTTCGGCTGTTTTAGCTGCGTTTTGATTAAAACACAAAGGAGCTATTTTTTGAATGGTTTCCTTGGAGGTGATGTGATAGAATTCCCAAAGCTGCATATTGCTGCTATTTGGAGCTAATGAAGCTTGATAAATACACTTTTTTACAAGCGCACTATCTATTTTTTTTTCAGGGTCATAGATTCGTACAGATCTACGATAATTAATCGCTTCCTCTACTGTTTTTTGTGTCATAAAATATTGTTAGTTTACCAGCCTTTTCTGTAGTCTCTTTTAATGAATTGGTTAGCCATTTCAAAATTTGTAATTTTCATATTTTCCCCATCCCATAGAAGTTTTTTCCTTCTTCCAGGAAATTTATATCTGTTATCAACTTTTTCGTGAAGTAGCGCTGATCTAATGGCTAGATTACCCATTAATACAGTTTCAGTTAATGGCCCTGCTTGAGACAATGGTGAACTAGTATAGGCACCATACCCTTCTTTACAAGCATTAATCCATTGAGCTTGATGACCACTCATTCCATCTTTAACTAATGAAGCCATATTTTTAACCTCTGGAACCTCTGAACCATCGTTTAAAAATACTTTGGGGTTAGATCCATATGTTCCACAAATTAAGATTCCTTTAGATCCTTTCATGATTACACCACCACCCCAATCTCCTAAAGATTCGTTTTCAGGAAGAAGATCAGGTCTTTCTGGTTCTATTCCACCATCATACCAATGTAGATCTACAGCAGGCATACTCCCTCTTTTTGGAAACTCTAAATGAATAACTGAAGAGGCAGGGGGTGTTTCGTCGTAAACAACTTCCTTAAAAAAGTCTTGATAGGTATTAGTTAAACTGCATTCAACAGAGGTAGGGTAGCCAAGTTTTAGTGCTCTAAATGGAACGTCGATTAAATGACATCCCATATCTCCCAGTGCACCTGTACCATAATCCCAATATCCTCTCCATCTGGTTGGCATAAAAGCTTCATGATACTCTCTCCATGGAGCAGTTCCTAACCACAGATTCCAATCAATTTCTTTTGGAACAGGCATGGTGTCTTTTGGAACAGGAATTCCTTGGGGCCATACAGGTCTGTTAGTCCATGCATGTACTTCACCTATCTCACCAATAATTCCTTCTTGTACAACAGCGTCAATCCACCTTGTTCCGTCACCACTGGCTCCTTGATTTCCCATTTGGGTAACCAGTTTTTTATTCTCTGCCATTTCGGTAAGTTTTCGTGCTTCCCAAATATCATGAGTTAAAGGTTTTTCTATATACATATGTTTTCCTAGATCCATTGCTGACATACATTGTACATAGTGCATATGATCTGCTGAGCTTACAATAACAGCATCAATATCTTTGTGATGTTTCTCTAGCATATCTCTATAATCTCTCATATATGGAGCTTCAGAAAATTGTTCTCTCATTTGCTTAGCTCTTCTGTCATCTACATCACAAAGTGCTACGATATTAGCTCCATTTGAAGCAAAACTATTCATTAAATTACTTGTTCCTCTCCCGCCAATACCTATGGCCGCGATTCCTAATTTATCACTGGGTGCGGTGTAACCGCGTCCAAGAACATGTCTTGGGACAATAAAAAATGCTGCAGAACCTGCTAAAGTTTTTTTAAGGAATTTTCTTCTAGTAGTCATATCAAAAATATAGTTAAAATAATATTTCTAAATATAATCAATCCATACATGCATTCCAAATTACTTCACTTGGAGTAGGGGCTATAATTGTAATTGTTTTTTTTGATACAGGATGAGTAAAGTTTATTTTTCTAGCGTGTAAGTGAATGCTTCCATCTTTGTTACTTCTAGATGCGCCGTATTTCAGGTCTCCTTTGATTGGGCTTCCAATGAAAGAAAGTTGAGCTCTAATTTGATGGTGCCTACCCGTTTCTAAATCAATTTCTAAAAGTAAATAATTCTCTAAATTTTTTAAAGTTGTGTAATGAAGAATGGCTTTTTTACTTCCCTGAGCTTCTTTTTTAAAAACAGTAGATTTATTGTTTTTAGGATTCTTTTTTAGAAAATGTATTAAAGTATCCGTTGGCTTTTTTGGATTGTTTTTTATAACTGCCCAATATGTTTTTGAAATGACTCTGTCTCGAAGCATCTTGTTTAATCTCTCTAGTGCTTTTGAAGTTCTTGCAAAAATAATAATCCCAGAGGTGGGTCTATCTAATCTGTGAACTACACCTAAAAAAACTTCACCTGGTTTATTAAATTTTTCTTTGATATACTCTTTTACAACATCACTTAAAGGTTTGTCTCCGGTTTTATCACCTTGAACAATATCTCCTGATTTTTTATTGACTATCACTAAGTGATTGTCTTCAAAAAGAACCTCTAAATTATCTTTATTAGAATACATTATTAGTTGAAATTATCAGCAACATCATCATTCACTGTTGCTATGAACTCTAAAAACTCATCTTTACCTAGTCCGGTTGATGACGAAGTAATAAAAGAGGTAGGGAGTGTTTCCCAACTGGTAAGTAATTTTTTCTTATAGGAAATAATTTGTTTGTTCAGTTTAGAACTTCCTAATTTATCTGCTTTTGTAAAAACTATGCAAAAAGGTATCTGATTTTCACCTAAAAACTGCATAAATTCAAGATCAATTTTTTGAGGATCATGTCTAGAATCTATTAAAACAAATGTACAAACCAACTGCTGTCTTTCTTTGAAGTAATTTTCAATAAAGTATTGAAAAATTGTTCGTTTTTTTTTTGAAATTTTGGCGTATCCGTATCCAGGTAAATCTACTAAAAACCAGTTGTCATTTATTTTAAAATGATTAATAAGTTGAGTTTTTCCAGGTTTTCCAGATGTTTTTGCTAGGTCCTTTCGCCCCATTAACATGTTAATTAATGAAGATTTACCAACATTAGATCTTCCAATAAAAGCATATTCTGGAATCCTGTCTTTTGGAGCCTTTGTAACATTACTGTTACTCATTACAAACTCTGCAGATTTAATTTTCATGAATTAGATGTTTCTAGAACTAAACCAAGATTCTAGAATTTGATTAAATTCCTTAGGCTTTTCCATCATGGCTGCATGTCCACACTTATCAATCCAAAATAAATCAGAATTAGGTAATAGTTTGTGGAAATCATTAGCAACATCAGGTGGTGTCACTGAATCCTGTTTCCCCCAAATTAAGCAAGTGGGTTGCTTCATGTTTGGTAAATCATCAGCCATATTGTGCCTGATTGCACTTTTTGCAATAGTTAATGTTTTTAAAACCGTAATACGATTATTAACGATCCCATATACTTCATCTACAAGCTCTTTGCTGGCAATAGCTGGATCATAAAAAACATCTCTAGTTTTTTGTTCAATATATTCGTAATTACCTCTTTTAGGATAGGTATCTCCCATGGCCTTTTCATAAAGACCAGAGCTTCCAGTTAGAACTAATGAATGAACATCTTCAGGATAATGTTTTGTGTAGTAAAGTGCAATATGTCCTCCCAAAGAATTACCAAGTAAGGTAACTTTTTCTAACCCTTTAAATTTTATGAATTCGTGAATAAACTTGGCTAGGTGTTTTACATTAGTTTTTAGTAATGGTAATGTATATAAAGGAAGTTCTGGGATTAAAACTCGATATCCTTTTTTTGTAAAATACTGAAAAGTTTCGTCAAAATTACTTAGTGCCCCCATTAGTCCGTGGAGAATAATTAAAGATCTCCCTTCTCCAGCTTCTGCGTATGTAAATTCCCCTTCAGTTTTTAAGCTTTCAGTCATTATTTCTTGATTAGGCTAATTACAAATGTAGTTCTTTTTTATGACAAATACGATGAATTGATTATGCGCTAAGAATTAGTTTTGGGCTTTTAGGCTACTAAAAATAGGACCTTTCACAATACTTATTAACAATGTGGTAAAAAGTGGTAAAAAGTGGTAAATAATTTTTATTTTTGAATCCAAAGGTAAAATTAGTTCCATTGATAAATTTAATAGGTACATATGAGTGTAAGGTTGATGCTAAAGGAAGGTTGATGATTTCATCAGCTTTTAAAAAGCAATTGTCTCCTATTTTGCAAGAGGGTTTTGTTGTAAAGCGAGCTGTTTTTCAACCTTGTCTTGAGTTGTATCCTATGCAAGAGTGGAATAAGGTCATGCTTAAGATTAATAGTCTAAATCGTTTTATTAAGAAAAACAACGATTTCATCAGAAGATTTACTGCGGGAGTAAAAGAAGTTGAGTTAGATTCTTCAGGAAGATTATTGATTCCTAAAGACTTGTGTCATTTTGCTGGAATAAAGAAGCAGATAGTTTTGTCTTCGGCAATAAATATCATTGAGATTTGGGATAAAGATAGTTATGAAAAATCTATAGACGATACAGCCATGGATTTTGCTTCATTAACGGAGGAGGTAATGGGTAATTCTGATGATAATGGAGTATCATAATTCAGTACTGTTATCTGAAAGTATAGACGCACTATCAATAAAGAAAGATGGTGTTTATGTAGACGTTACATTTGGAGGTGGAGGTCATTCAAGAGAGATATTAAAACGCCTAGGTAGTAATGGAATGTTGCTTGCTTTTGATCAAGACTCGGATGCAATAAGAAATAAAATTGAAGACAGTCGATTTATTTTAATAGAAGAAAATTTCAGGTATATAAGCAGGTTTTTAAAATTTTATGGAATAAAAAAAGTTGATGGTGTTTTAGCTGATTTAGGAGTGTCATCTCATCAATTTGATGAGGCAGAAAGAGGATTTTCTATACGTTTTGACGGAGAATTAGATATGAGGATGAATCAGAGCTCCAAGAATTCAGCAAAAAAAATTATCAATACCTACCCAGAAGAAAAGCTTGCAGATATTCTGTTTATGTATGGTGAGTTAAGAAATGCTAGATCGATTGCTAAAACTATTGTAGAGGAAAGAGAAATTAAAAAAATAGATACAAGTTTCCAGTTTAGAAGTGTTCTTCAGAGATATTTACCCAAGGCTAAGGAGCATAAAATATTAGCTCAAATTTTTCAAGCTATTAGAATTGAAGTAAATGAAGAATTAGATGTTTTAAAAGAGTTTTTAATACAGACACCTACTTTATTAAAACCTGAGGGCAGATTGAGCGTCATCTCTTATCATTCGTTAGAAGATAGGCTTGTGAAAAGATTTATAAGAACAGGGTTGTTTTCTGGTGAGCCAGAAAAAGATTTATTTGGAAATATAGATGTTCCTTTAATGAAAGTTGGAAAATTAATTGTTCCAGAGAAAAGTGAGATAAATAGTAATAATAGGGCAAGGAGTGCAAAGCTAAGAGTAGCTAAATTAAAAACATAATGTCTAAGGTAAAAAAAAACATATATGATGTTTTGAGAGGAGGTTTTTTAATTAATGAATCTTCCTTTAAAAATTGGAGAATGATTTTTTTTATTGTGGTTCTTCTTTTAATCATGATTTCTAGCGCACATAGTTCTGATAAGAAGGTGTTGGAAATTTCAGAATTAAATAAGTTAAAAAGAGAGTTAAGAGCCATATATATAGATACTCAAACAACATTAATGCGAATGAAAATGGAGTCTAACATTCGTCAGAGAGCAAAAATGACGGGATTGCAACCCTCTAAAACTCCGCCAAAAAGAATAAAAGTCATTAACAACGAATAAAATAATTAACCTTGAGAGATCATCAAAAAAGCATACTAACAAAATTCTACATTGTAGCTGCTTTTATGACGCTTCTTTTTTCCTTGATAATTTTTAGAGTCATAGATATTCAATATCTCCAGGGTAATAAGTATAGGAAAATATCAAAAGATCTTACTAGAAAGCCATTTGCTATTGAGGCCAATAAAGGAAATGTATATGCTTCAGATGGAAATCTATTAGCAACTTCAATGTCAAAATTTACAATTAGAATGGATGTCATGTCTGTTGATGTAAAAATTTTTGATAGAGACGTGGTAAAGCTCTCTAGAAACTTGGCAAATTTTTTAGGAAAGCCTCCTAATTTTTTTGAGAAAAAACTAAGAAATGCTCGAAAATCAAAAAACAGATATATACTTATTGCAAAAGATATTGGATATAATGATTACATGAAAATGAAGCAGTTTCCCATATTTAAACTTGGAGTTTATAAAGGGGGCTTTATAGCAGAGCATAAAACGGTGAGAGCACATCCAATTGGCAAAATAGCTGAAAGAACTATAGGATATCATGATAATAGAGGGGATGCAGGGATTGAAGGAGCTTTTATTGATTATTTAAAAGGTGAGGACGGCCTTAGATGGAAACAAAAAATTGCTAAAGGGCAATGGAAGCCAATAAACGATGTAAATGAAAAAGAACCAGTTCAAGGGTATGATGTAGTAACTACTCTAGATGTAAATATTCAAGATATTACTCATCATGCATTACTTCGTCAATTAGAATATTTTGAAGCCGATCACGGATGTGCTGTAGTAATGGAGACTGCAACAGGTGAAATCAAAGCAATTTCAAATTTAGGGAGAACTTCAGCAGGAAAATATTATGAAAAAAGAAACTATGCAGTTTGGGAAGCTCATGAGCCAGGATCAACATTTAAATTAGCTAGTTTAATGGCTGCTTTAGATGATAAAATGATAGACACCTCTACTGTTGTAGATACAGAAAAAGGACGGATTTTTATTCATGGTAAAAGAGTAGAAGATTCCCAAAGAGGAGGCTATGGAGAAATATCAGCAGCTAGAGTGTTTGAAGTATCCTCAAATGTTGGAATAGTTAAACTAATTCGTGAACATTATGATGATAAACCAGAAAAATTCTTAGATCATTTAAAAGATTATGGACTTACCAATAAAATTGGATTACCAATAAAAGGTGAAGGAAAACCAATTGTTTATTATCCGGGTAAGCCGGGATGGAATAAAATAAGCTTAGAGTGGATGTCGTGGGGCTATAGTATTGCTGTGACCCCACTTCAGACATTAATGCTTTACAACGCTGTTGCTAATAATGGTGAAATGGTAAAGCCAAGGTTTATAAAAGAGTTGAGAAAAGAAAACAGAATTAAAAAATCTTTTCAAAAAGAGGTTATAAATCCACAAATTGCAACTCCAGAAACTATAAAAAAATTAAAAAAAGTCCTAGAAAATGTTGTTGAAAAAGGAACAGCAAATAATATCTATTCTTCCAATTTTTCTATGGCTGGAAAAACAGGTACTGCAAAAAAATATGTTGGTAGACATGTAAATAAAAAGGGAGATACTATTGCTGGAGGATATTCAAATAAGAGATATGTAGCTTCATTTGCAGGTTTCTTTCCTGCAGATCTTCCAAAATATTCATGTATTGTAGTTATTCATGACCCTTTGAAGAAAAAAGGGTATTACGGAGCTACAGTAGCTGCCCCTGTTTTTAAAGAAATTGCACAAAAAATATATACAACTACTTCGGTGGATGATGATCTTGTAAAAGAAAAGTTTTCCTCTCAAAAAATTGGCGATCAATATTCAAGCTTTTACAATAAAATAATAAATACAGAAACCATTCCAAATGTAATAGGAATGCCAGCTATGGATGCAGTTTCATTACTGGAAAATGTTGGATTAAATGTTAAAATCAAAGGAATTGGAAAAGTAAAAAAACAATCTATTAAAAAAGGAACTCTCATAAAAAAGGGAGCAACTATAATTTTAAATCTGTCTTAGTTGAAATTATTAAAAGACATATTATATAAGGTTTCTGTAAACGCTGTTTATGGTGATACCAATGTGAAGGTAGCTCAAGTTGATTTTGATTCAAGAAAAGTTATAAAAGATTCCTTATTTGTTGCTCAAAAAGGCACTTCCGTTGATGGTCATTTATATATAGATAAGGCAATTAGCTTAGGAGCTACAACAATTATTTGTGAAGAACTACCAATTCGCTTAGAGGCAAATATTACTTTTATTCAAGTAGAAGATTCCAGTAAAACGTTAGCAATTATTGCCTCAAATTTCTATGATAATCCGTCTTCAAAATTAAAGTTGATAGGTGTTACAGGGACTAATGGTAAAACAACAGTAGCTTCATTATTATATCAATTGTTAAAAAAATCGGGATATAAAACAGGATTGCTATCTACTGTTCAAATTTTAGTAGATACAACTGTCTTTAATGCAACTCATACAACACCAGATTCTGTAACTATAAATTCCTACTTACATAAAATGGTTTTGTTAGGAGTAGATTACTGTTTTATGGAGGTTAGTTCTCACGGGATTCATCAAAAAAGAACAGAAGGTCTAGAGTTTGCGGGTGGAATTTTTACTAATCTATCACATGATCATTTAGATTACCATGTTTCTTTTGCATCCTACAGAGATGTTAAAAAATCATTCTTTGATTCACTACCAAAAAAAGCATTTGCCCTTACCAATTTAGATGATAAAAATGGTAACATAATGCTGCAAAATACAAAAGCTAGAAAAAGAACTTATGCGCTAAAAACATTGGCAGATTATAAGGCGAAAATTATTGAAAAAAGTTTTTCAGGGACATTAATTTCTATAAATGATACAGAATTTTGGACAAAGTTAATTGGAAATTTTAATGCCTATAATTTAGCAGCTATCATTGGGGTGGCTTATGAATTAGGCTTAGAAAAAATAGAGATTTTAACAATTATTAGTCAGTTAGAAAGTGTTAGTGGACGATTTGAACATCTTGTTTCAGATAATGGAGTTATTGCTATTGTAGATTACGCACACACACCAGATGCGCTAAGAAATGTACTTCAAACTATCAATGATATTAGGACAAACAACGAAAAGCTAATTACAGTTATTGGTTGTGGAGGAGACAGAGATAGGACAAAAAGACCTAAGATGGCTCATATTGCTTCTCAATTAAGTACTCAGGCAATTTTTACTTCAGATAATCCAAGAACAGAAAATCCAGATACAATTTTGGAAGAGATGGAAGAGGGAGTATCTGCAGAAAATTTAAAAAAAATAATAACCATATCAGATCGAAGACAAGCCATTAAAACAGCTTGTAAATTTTCAGAAACTGGTGATATTTTATTAATAGCTGGAAAAGGCCATGAAAACTATCAAGAGATAAGTGGAGAACGCTTTCATTTTGATGATTTAGTAGAAGTAAAAAAATATTTTAACCTTTTAAAAAAATAGGATGCTGTATTATTTATTTGATTATTTGGAGTCTCATTTTAATTTCCCTGGAGCAGGGTTATTTCAGTTTATTACATTCAGAGCTGCAGCTGCTTTTATTTTAGCCTTATCGGTGTCCTCTATATATGGTAAAAGAATCATTAATTTTTTAAGAACACAGCAGGTAGGAGAAAGTATCAGAGACCTGGGTCTTGAGGGGCAAATTCAAAAAGCAGGAACTCCAACAATGGGCGGTATTATCATTATTTTTTCTACACTAATTCCTGTGTTATTATTAACCAAATTAGACAATATTTATATCATCATCCTACTTATAACAACAGTTTGGATGGGTTTAATTGGTTTTTTAGATGATTATATCAAAGTATTTAAAAAAGACAAAGAAGGATTACAGGGAAAATTTAAAATTTTAGGTCAAGTAGGGTTGGGTTTAATAGTTGGTTCTATGCTTTATTTTAATGACAATGTAACAATTAAAGAAGAGTTGCCATTAGCACAACAAGTAGTTCAACAAAATGGGAAAACTCAGGTTTTTGGACAAGCGCATAAGTCAACAAAAACAACTGTTCCATTTTTTAAAAACAATGAATTAGATTATTCTGACTTCTTAAGTTTTTTAGGTGAAGGATATGAAAAGTATGGTTGGTTAGTGTTTATTTTCATTACAATTTTCATTATAACAGCTGTTTCTAATGGTGCAAATCTTACAGATGGTATAGATGGTTTAGCAACCGGCTCTTCAGCTATTATAGTGGTTGTTTTGGGCCTTTTTGCTTGGGTGTCAGGGAATATTATTTTTTCAGATTATTTAGATGTCATGTATATCCCAAATTCTGGAGAAATGACAGTATACATCTTAGCTTTTGCAGGAGCTTTGATAGGTTTTCTGTGGTACAACACCTATCCAGCGCAAGTTTTTATGGGAGATACAGGTAGTTTAACAATTGGAGGTATAATAGCAGTGATCGCTATTTCAATTCGTAAAGAATTATTGTTGCCAATTCTTGCAGGTATTTTTTTAGTAGAAAATTTATCTGTAATACTTCAAGTTTCCTATTTCAAATACACAAGAAAAAAATATGGTGAAGGAAGACGAATCTTTAAGATGTCGCCTCTACATCATCATTATCAAAAGTCTGGATATCATGAGAGTAAAATAGTAGTCCGTTTTTGGATTATAGGAATTCTTTTGGCGGTTTTTACCATTGTAACATTAAAATTAAGATAGTATTCAAACCCTAAAATTAGGAGTTTATAAATAATGAAAAGATTAGTCATACTTGGTGGAGGAGAAAGTGGAGTTGGAGTCGCCATACTGGGAAAACAAAAAGAGTTTGATGTTTTTCTTTCAGACATAGGAAGTATTTCAGAAAAATATAAAAAAGTTCTTTCACATCATAAAATAAGTTTTGAGGAGGGTCATCATACAAACTCATTGATTTTAAATGCTGATTTGGTGGTTAAAAGCCCAGGCATTCCAGAAAAAGCTGCAGTAGTTTCATTACTCCTTAAAAAAAGGATTCCAGTAATTTCTGAAATTGAATTTGCCTCTCAATTTACAAAGGCAACAATTGTTGGAATAACCGGATCAAATGGAAAAACAACAACTACCCTCATCACACATCATATGCTTACATCAGCAAATTTGCGTGTAGGAGTTGCTGGAAATATTGGAGATAGTTTCGCTCAACAAGTTGCAGAGCAAGACTTTGGAAGTTATGTATTGGAGTTGAGTAGTTTTCAATTAGATGGAATTATAAATTTTAGACCACATATTGCAATAATTACAAATATTACCCCAGATCATTTAGATCGATATGAATATGATTTTAATCAATATGTAGCCTCAAAGTTTAGAATCACTAAAAACCAAACGGCTGACGATTTTTTGATATATGATGCAGATGATAAGGTAATAAGTACCTGGCTAAAAGAACACAAGGTAAATGCAAAATTAATTCCCTTCTCAATTGAAAAGGAGGTTGACAACGGAGCATTTTTAAAAAAAAATACGATACAAATAAAAATAAATACAGAAAAATATAGCATGAGCACATCTAATCTAAGATTACAAGGAAAACATAATATTAAAAATACCATGGCTGGAGCCTTGGCTTCTCAGTTACTTAATGTAAGAAGTCAAACCATAAAGGAAAGTCTTGCAAATTTTGAAGGAGCAGAACACCGCTTAGAGAATGTACATAAAGTTAATGGAGTTCAATTTATTAACGATTCTAAAGCTACAAATGTAAATGCTACTTTTTATGCCTTGGAATGTATGGAGCAGCCAACTGTTTGGATTGTTGGAGGTGTTGATAAAGGTAATGATTATGAAGATTTATTGCCTTTAGTTAGAGAAAAAGTAAAAGCAATCGTTTGTTTAGGTGAAGACAATGAAAAGTTAAAATCTGTGTTTTATAATGTAGTAGATATGATGATAGAAACTGCAGGAGCTGAGGAAGCTGTTAAGGTTGCTTTTAAACTATCTCAATCAGGCGATAATGTTTTGTTATCACCAGCATGTGCTAGCTTCGATTTATTTGATAATTATGAAGACAGAGGACGTCAGTTTAAAAATGCAGTAATGAGTTTGTAACTAGTTATAAAATTGTAAAGAATAAGTTCCATTTATGAAAGGAATTTTCAAACATATAGAAGGAGATAGAACCATTTGGGCTTTGGTGGCTATTTTGGCATTATTTTCTTTTATGCCTGTCTACAGCGCTAGCGCAAATCTAGTAAGTGTAGTAGGAGGTTCAACTTTAGGATATTTATTAAAACATGTTGTGCTTTTAATTATGGGTTTTGCTATAATTTATGCAGTTCATAAAATCCCTTATAGATATTTTAGTGGTGGATCTGTCTTGCTGTTACCAGTTGTTTTCTTCTTATTGATTTACACTTTAGCACAAGGAACAACTATAGGAGGAACCTATGCGAGTAGATGGATTAGCATTCCGTTTATAGGAGTTGGCTTTCAAACATCAACACTTGCTGGCTTGGTGCTAATGGTTTATACATCAAGATATTTGGCTAAAAATAAAGATCTAAAAATAGTTTTTAAAGAAAGTTTGATTCAACTATGGCTGCCAGTTGCTTTAATTCTAATATTAATTTTACCTGCTAATTTTTCTACCACTGCAATTATTTTTTCAATGATTTTAATTTTAGCTTTTGTAGGAGGGTATCCCATAAAATATATAGGGTATATAATTGGAGCTGGAATTTTATCATTAACATTATTTATTTTAATTGCTAAAGCATTTCCAGATTTGATGCCTAATAGAGTAAATACCTGGGGAAGTAGAATTGAAAACTTTTCCAATTCAGAAGGTCAAGAGTCCTATCAAGTAGAAAAAGCAAAAATAGCCATAGCAACAGGAGGAACCTTTGGAAAAGGTCCTGGAAAGAGTATACAAAAGAATTTCTTACCGCAATCATCGTCAGATTTCATTTATGCCATTATAGTTGAAGAATACGGCTTGGTAGGGGCTGTACTTATTGTTTTTGTTTATTTTTTATTACTATTTAGAATTTTTGTTACGGTTAAAAAAGCAAGTACAATTTTTGGCACATTATTGGTGATTGGGGTGGGCTTACCTATTATTTTTCAAGCAGTTATTAATATGGCAGTGGCTACAAATTTGTTTCCAGTTACAGGCCAAACATTACCATTAATAAGTAGTGGAGGTACTTCCATTTGGATGACATGCTTTGCTCTTGGTATGATTCTTAGTGTAAGTTCTTCTAAACAAGAAACTGAGGAAACAATTTTAGATGATAATCCATTAGATATTTTACATGAAGCAATCGATTAACATATTAATTAGTGGTGGTGGCACAGGAGGTCACATTTATCCGGCTATTGCTATTGCTAATGAGTTAAAAGAACGGTTTCCACATGCAAAGTTTTTATTTGTTGGAGCAAAGGATAAAATGGAGATGGAAAAAGTGCCGGAAGCAGGTTATGAAATAACAGGGCTATGGATTTCAGGGATTCAAAGAAAATTAACAATCAAAAATTTATTATTCCCTCTAAAATTATTGGTCAGTCTATTTAAGTCAAGAGAAATTATAAGACAATTTAAGCCAGATGTAGCGATAGGGACTGGAGGTTTTGCTAGCGGGCCAACAATTATAATGGCTAATATGTGTAAGATTCCAACATTAATTCAAGAACAAAATTCTTATCCTGGAATTACAAATAAATTATTGAGCAGAAAATCTAAAATTATTTGTGTTGCCTATGATGGTTTAGGTCGATTTTTTCCAAAAGAGAAAATTGTAAAAACAGGGAATCCAGTTAGATCAAGCTTATTATCAATACACACCAAGGATAAGATTTTTGATGGGAATAAATTGTTTCATCTAAAACAGAAAACAACAACAATTTTAGTTCTAGGAGGTAGCCTGGGTGCTAGGAAGATAAATCAGTTAATTGAACAAAATATTGTGTTTTTTAAAGAACAAAAAGTACAAGTAATTTGGCAATGTGGTAAGCTTTATTTTGATGAATATAAAAAATATAATGAGTTCGAAAACATTCATGTTCATTCATTCATTAATAAAATGGATTTAGCATATGCAGCAGCTAATATTATTATATCTAGATCTGGTGCTAGCTCTGTATCTGAATTATGTATTGTTGGTAAGCCTACCATTTTTGTTCCATCACCCAATGTGGCAGAAGATCATCAGACTAAAAATGCACTATCTATTGCAGAAAAACACGGTGCTATTTTATTGAAAGAGTCTGAATTAGAAACTTTTCCAATAGTTTTTGAAACCTTGTTAAAAGATGATGGAAAACAGGAAAGTTTAAGTCAAAATATTAAGGAGTTAGCATTACCAAATGCAACAAACAAAATAATAAATCAAGTAGAAAAATTAGTAGATTTTTGAATTTAAAAGGCATACATACTATTTATTTTATTGGTATCGGGGGTATCGGTATGAGTGCTTTGGCAAAGTATTTTCACGCTGTGGGAAAACAAGTTTCAGGGTATGACAAAGTAACTTCTGCCATTACAGAAGGTTTGCGAAATATAGGAATAGATACACATTATGAAGATTCATTAGATTTAATTCCTGAAAATTTCAAAAATAAACATCATACTTTGGTGGTATACACGCCAGCAGTTTCCTCAGATCATTTAGAATTAAATTTTTTTATTGATAACGGATTTAAAGTTATGAAGCGTGCAGAGGTTTTAGGCCTTATCACAAAATACACTTTTTGTCTTGCAGTTGCTGGAACACACGGTAAAACAACTACAACTGCAATTTTAGGTCATATTATGCAACCTTACAATGCCACTAGTTTTTTGGGAGGTATTTCAGAGAATTATCAGTCTAATTTAATTTTAGGAAAGGATGAAATTTCAGTTGTAGAAGCAGATGAATTTGATCGTTCATTTTTAAAACTTTCACCAAACATAGCTTGTGTTACATCTACAGATGCAGACCACTTAGATATTTATGGTGAGAAAAATTCTTTAGAGAATTCTTTTCAAGAATTTGCAGACAAGGTTTCAAATCAATTAATTGTTGCTAAAGGATGTAAATTAGAGGGGTTAACGTATGCTGTAGAAGAAGATGCAGATTATAGTATATCTAATATAAAAAGAAAAAACGGCCACTATGTTTTTGATGTAAAAACACCTCATAAAATTATCAATGAGGTATCATTTTTATTGCCAGGGAAACACAATATGATGAATGCCTTGGCAGCTTTTGCTATGGCAGATTGCTATGGCATCCCTACTGAAAACATTAAAAAATCACTAGAAACATTTAGAGGAGTAAAAAGACGCTTTTCATATAAAATTAGATCAGAAAAACTAACTCTAATTGATGATTATGCGCACCATCCAACAGAGATTCGAGCTGTTCATAGTTCTATAAAAGAGTTGTATCCTTTTAAAAAAAATATAGTAGTTTTTCAGCCTCACTTATACACAAGAACTAGAGATTTTATTGAAGATTTTGCAGTTGAGTTATCAAAGTTTGATGAAGTACTCTTGCTTGATATCTATCCGGCAAGAGAAATACCTATAAGTGGAGTTTCTTCTTTATGGCTGTTAGAAAAAATTCTCAACAAGAATAAAAAAATCACAGATAAAAAAAATTTAGTAAAAGATATTAAAAATTCTGAAGCCAATATAGTTGCAATGTTAGGTGCAGGAGATATCGGAAAGATGGTTGAAGATGTTAAAAATGAATTAATTTCTATATGTTAATTATGAAGTTAAAAAGAATTATAAAATATCTATTTATGCCCATTTTTATTGGGGTATTGGTATTCTTATTCATTTTTTCTAATCAAAGAAATACACAAAAAATAATTAAGAAAATAGATATTCAATTTGAATCTGAAGAGCCATATTTCTTAACTCACGAAATAGTTAATAAATTGTTAATACAAAACAACGATAGAGTACAAAAACAAGCAAAATCTGTAATAGATTTATACAAGTTAGAAGAATTGGTTCTAGAAAACCCATATGTTGAAAAAGCATCACTTTTTTTTACCATAGATGGCACGCTTGGGTCTTTCATAAAACAAAGGCAACCTATCGCTAGAATACTTACTAGTAATTTATCTTACTACATTGATTCAGAGGGAGTAAAAGTTCCAATTTCTGAAAACTATTCAGCTAGAGTTCCCTTGGTGTCTGGTTTAAATGATGATAGTAGTTTGTTAGAATTATTGGTATTGTTAAATAAAATTGATGAGGATAATTTTTTGAACAAAGAGGTTACTTCAATCCATAGAAAAGACAATAAAGAGTATTTGATGACAGTTAGAAGTGGAGATTACAGGATAGATTTTGGGAATCTGACAGAAATAGACGAAAAAATAAAAAAGTTAAAAGCGTTTTATGGCAAAGCTTTTTTAGATAGTACAATACAAAAGTACAAAACCATAAATATTAAATATCACAATCAAGTTGTTGGTGTAAAATAAAAGAAATGGAAAATAATAAAATAGCCGTTGGTTTAGATATAGGTACAACTAAGATTGTAGCTATGATTGGTCGTAAAAATGAATATGGAAAGTTAGAGATTTTAGGAATTGGTAAAGCAAAAAGTCTAGGAGTTAAAAGAGGTGTAGTTAGTAATATTACTCAAACAATACAATCTATACAGCAAGCAGTTGAAGAATCAGAGAGTGTTTCTGGTCAGAAAATAGAAAATGTAGTTGTTGGTATAGCTGGACAACATATTCGAAGCCTTCATCATAGTGACTATATTACAAGATCTAATGCAGACGAAGTTATAGACGAAAACGATATTGAAAATCTAGTAAACCAAGTTCACAAACTGGTTATGCTCCCTGGTGAAGAAATTATTCATGTATTACCTCAAGAATTTAAAGTAGACAGTCAGGCAGATATTAAAGAACCAATTGGAATGTATGGTGGAAGACTAGAAGCCAATTTTCATGTAGTAGTTGGGCAAGTTTCATCAATTAGAAACATTGGTCGCTGTGTAAAAAGTGCAGGATTGGATTTATCTGATATTACTTTAGAACCACTAGCCTCGGCATCAGCGGTTTTAAGTCAAGAAGAAAAGGAGGCTGGAGTTGCTTTGATTGATATTGGAGGTGGTACCACTGATTTGGCAATTTTTAAAGATGGAATTATTAGACACACCGCAGTTATTCCGTTTGGAGGAAATGTGATTACAGAAGATATTAAAGAAGGTTGCTCTATCATTGAAAAACAAGCAGAGTTATTAAAAATTAAATTTGGATCAGCCTGGCCAGGAGAAAATAAGGAAACAGAAATAGTATCTATTCCAGGGTTAAGAGGTAGAGAACCAAAAGAAATTACACTCAAAAATCTTTCAAAGATAATTCATGCTAGAGTTCAAGAAATTATTGAACATGTATACTTAGAGATAAAGAACTACGGGCATGAGACACAAAAAGGAAAACTAATAGCAGGAATTGTTTTAACAGGTGGAGGTTCTCAGTTAAAACATTTAAGACAACTAGTTGAGTATATTACAGGTATGGATGCAAGGATTGGTTATCCTAATGAGCATCTAGCAGGAGATTCTGATGAAGGCCTATCTAGTCCATCTTATGCAACTGCTGTTGGACTATTAATGGAAGGTCTAGAAAATCATTCAAGAGAGGACAAAGAGGAGCAAGAAAGACAAAAACAAGAGGAAAATGTTGAAGAGAATGTTCCAGAATTAGATCCCAAACCAAAGACAAATAAAAAATCTTTTTTCGACAAGTTTACAGATGGATTGAAAGAGTTTTTAGACAATGCAGAATAATTAGTAAGAACATATAAATAAATAAAAATAGAAAAGTTATTATGAGCGGAGAATTCGATAACATTTTATTTGAGATGCCAAAATCACAATCAAACACTATTAAAGTAATTGGTGTGGGTGGTGGAGGAAGCAATGCTGTTAATCACATGTTTCAGCAAGACATCAAAGGGGTAGATTTTGTCATCTGTAACACAGATGCTCAAGCGCTAGAAAACAGCTCTATACCTAATAAAATTCAGTTAGGAGTTAACTTAACTTCAGGACTAGGTGCTGGAGCAAATCCAGAAGTTGGAGAGCAGGCTGCCAAGGAAAGCATTAAAGAGATTCAGGAGATGTTAAACACCCAAACGAAAATGGTGTTTATTACTGCTGGTATGGGTGGTGGAACAGGAACAGGGGCAGCTCCAATTATTGCTAAAATTGCTAAGGATATGGACATTCTAACTGTAGGAATTGTGACCATGCCTTTTCAATTTGAAGGAAGAATGAGATCTAAACAAGCACAAGCTGGTATTGATGAGTTACGAGACAATGTTGATTCTCTTATTGTTATAAACAACAACAAACTAAGAGAAGTATATGGAAATTTAGGATTTAAAGCTGGATTTTCAAAAGCTGATGAAGTTTTGTCTACAGCAGCGAGAGGAATTGCAGAAGTAATAACACATCACTACAAACAAAATATAGATTTACACGATGCAAAAACAGTTCTTTCTAATAGTGGAACAGCCATTATGGGTTCTGCTAAAGAAGAAGGAACTTCTAGAGCTAAAAGTGCTATAGTTAAAGCATTAGATTCTCCTTTATTAAATGACAACAAGATTACTGGTGCAAAAAATGTATTATTATTAATTGTTTCAGGAACTAATGAGGTAACATTAGACGAAATTGGAGAAATTAATGATTTCATCCAAACAGAAGCAGGTTTTGAAGCCAATATTATTATGGGTATTGGAGAAGATAAAGATCTAGGAGATGCTATAGCTGTCACAGTTGTGGCTACGGGTTTTGCCTTAGATCAACAAAGTAACATTACAAATACAGAAGTTAAGAAAACAGTTTATACTCTGGAAGACGAACAAAAAGCTACGTACGATTTTTCAGATACTATTTTATCTAAAACTCCATTAGTTAAAGATCCAATTGATACAAGTGAAAAGAAAATAATTCATATTCTTGAAGTAGATGATGAACCAGAACATCAAGAAGAGAGAGAAGAGTTTCAAATGGATTTAATTCCAACTTCTGAGGTTATCAGAAACAGTACTGTAGTTTATGATGAAATTCTTTCTGAAGATATTTCTGAAGATGATTTTATTATTACCAATATATCACCAGTTGTTGAAGAAGAAGTTAAAGATGAATCTTCATCAATTCAACCCGATTTATTATTTGATCTTCCAATCAATGATTTTGAAGAGATTAAAATAAATAAAGATGAAATTCGCCATGAGCTCACACCAGATATTTTGAATTTTGAGGTTACGGATGCACAGGAAATTATTGCTGACAAAAGAGATGAGTCAGTTACAAAACATATCTTAGAAGATTTTGATATTCAGCCTACCATAGGTAAAAGTTCATCAATAAATAAAGATCCAAAAGAACCAGAGCAAGAATTACAATTTGAATTAAAAACTTCAATTCCACAGTCAGAAATTAATGAAATTGAAGCCTCTAGTGAAGAAGTGTCCCCTATGAGTCTTACCATTACAGAACTTCAAAAAAGAGCTGAAGAACGAAGACAAAAAATGAAAGGTTTCAACTATAAATTTACTGATCAAATGAATAAAAATATAGATGAAATTGAACGTCAGCCAGCCTACAAAAGATTGGGTGTAAATTTAGATGAAAGCAGTTCGATAATTAGCAAATCTAAAACAACCTTGTCTACAGATGATAATGATGATATACAATTGAAGTCAAATAACTCTTTTTTGCATGACAATGTAGATTAAGAACGCATGACCCCGGCTATCTCCTTAACCGTATTCATTGATTTGAGTGCGGTTTTTTATTCCTAAGATTCTAATGCTTTAGCAATTCGTTTAATAGCCTCTCTTAAGATAGCTTCAGAAGCTGCATACGATAATCTTATGCAATTTGGAGCCCCAAAAGCAGCTCCAGTAACTGAGGCTACGTTAGCTTCCTCAAGTAGAAATAAAGAAAAGTCATTTGCATCTTTAATGTATTTTCCTTTGATAGTTTTTCCAAAGAAATGTGAAATATCAGGGAAAATGTAAAAAGCACCGTCAGGAATATTTAATTTAAACCCTTCAATTTCGCCGAGTAATTCTAATACAATATTTCTGCGAGATTTAAACTCGTCTACCATGTATTGTACTTTAGATACCGGAGCTAGTACGGCAGTTATAGCAGCTCGTTGCGCAATACAATTTGTTCCAGATGTAATTTGGCCTTGCATTTTTGTACATGCTTTAGCGATCCATTCTGGAGCTCCAATATAACCAATTCTCCAGCCAGTCATAGCAAAAGCTTTTGCTAAACCATTCACTGTAATCGTTCTGTCAAACATATTTTCGATTGCAGCAAAACTAAAGGTTGGATTGTTGTAGTTTATATGCTCATAAATCTCGTCAGATAGCACATATATTTGAGGATGTTTTTCCAAAACTTTTGCCAAAGCCCTGTATTCCTCTTCCGAATAAATTGTTCCACTAGGGTTGTTTGGAGAGTTGAAAAACACCATCTTTGTTTTTGGTGTAATAGATGCCTCTAACTGTTCTGGTGTAATTTTAAAATCAGTTTCTATAGAAGATGGGATTTCTACAAATGTTGCTTCACATAAAATTGCAATTGCAGAATAACTTACCCAATAGGGTGCTGGTAATAAAACTTCGTCTCCAGGATTAAGAAGTACTTGAGCAACATTAGCAATAGATTGTTTAGCTCCAGTAGATACTACAATTTGACTCGGCTTATAGCTCAAGTTATTGTCTCTCTTGAACTTAGTACAGATTGCTTCTTTTAATTCTCCATACCCATCTACAGGGGTGTAAGAATTATAATCTTGATTAATCGCTTCTACAGCTGCATCTTTAATAAAGTCTGGTGTATTAAAGTCTGGCTCTCCTAAACTTAAACTAATGATGTCTTTACCTTCAGCTTTTAACTCTCTTGCCTTTGCTGCCATAGCCAATGTTTGTGATACAGGTAGGCTATTTATTCTATTCGATAATGGATGTGCCATTTATATTGGGAAGTTATAAGTACTTTTTATGCTATTTCTGGTTTTTTACCTAAAACACCTAAATGTCTAAAATGTTCTATAATGGCTTTTCTAGTAGTTTTATACTCATTATAAGGCAAATTAAATTCTTTAGCTGTTTCCTTTACAATTTTAGCCAACTTACCATAATGTACATGAGAGATATGCGGAAAAATATGATGTTCAACTTGATGATTTAAGCCTCCGGTATAGAAATTTACGAGTCTATTACTAGGAGCGAAGTTAGAGGTGGTATACAATTGGTGGACTGCCCAAGTATGCTCTAAATTTCCATCTTTATCTGGTATTGGCATTTCTGTATTAGGAACAATATGAGCCAATTGAAAAACAAGGCTTAAAATCATACCAGCTGTATAATGCATTACAAAAAATCCAATCAAAACTTTCCACCATACGATATCTAAAACAACTAAAGGTAAAACGATCCATAAAGAGTAGTAAATTAATTTAGAGATCACTAATTTTGTCCATTCTACTGCAGGACTAGGAAATTTACCATACGATAATTTTCTTTTCAAATAATTATGCATCTGTTTAATATCAGTAGTAATTGCCCAATTAATTGTTAATAATCCATAGAGGAAAATAGAATAATATTTTTGAAGCTTATGGATCTTCAGCCATTTAGAATGTTTAGAAAAACGTATAATTCTACCGGCATCAATATCTTCATCAAGATCTTTAATATTGGTAAATGTGTGGTGTAAGACATTGTGTTGTACTTTCCAATTGTATACATTTCCTGCAAGGATATAGATACTACTACCCATTAATTTGTTAACCCATTTTTTACTAGAGAAAGAATCATGATTGCTATCATGCATTACATTCATTCCAACCCCTGCCATTCCAACTCCAGTTACAGCCATTAAAATAAACATTAGCCATTGTGGCATTTCAACAGTGAGAATTAAAATAAAAGGTACTAAAAAAACAGAAAACATTATGAGGGCTTTGGTGTATAGCTTCCAATTACCTGTTCGTTTAATGTTATTTTCCTTAAAGTAAGTATTTACTCTTTTGTTGAGTGTTCTAAAAAACTTAGCCTTATCAATTCTTGAAAAATTTATTGACTTCATAAATGGGTGTGTTGTTATATCTCAAAAATAAACATTTTTGTGTATGATATGATGATAAACGATTATTATTTGACGGAATTGTTCTATTGATTAATTACTTTTGCGATATATTCAAAATCATGGATTTACTTTTAAAATATTTTCCGGAATTAACACAAGAACAAATTACACAATTTTCAAAATTACAAGAGCTGTATAAAGATTGGAATTTAAAAATTAATGTAGTTTCTAGGAAAGATATTGATGAGTTATACCTAAGACATGTGTTACATTCTCTAGGTATTGCTAAGGTAGTTCAGTTTAAATCGAATACCAAAGTAATGGATGTTGGAACTGGAGGAGGTTTTCCAGGGATTCCTTTAGCTATATTATTTCCAGAAACACATTTTCATCTTGTAGATAGTATTGGTAAAAAAATTAAGGTTGTAAATGAAGTAGCCGAAGGTTTAGGTTTGCAAAACATTTCAACAACTCATGGAAGAGTTGAAGAGGACCAAGATACCTACGATTTTATTGTAAGTAGAGCAGTGGCTCAAATGGAAACATTTGTTCGCTGGACTAAAGGAAAAATTAACAAAAAACAAGAGCACAAAATTAAAAATGGAATTTTATATTTAAAAGGGGGTGATTTAACCGAAGAATTAAAAAAATATACTACAGTTTCAATTTTTAATTTATCAGATTTTTTTGATGAAGATTTTTTTGACACAAAAAAAGTGGTGCATTTGCCCATGAAGTATAAAGGTTAAAAATTAAGAATATGGCATTAACACCGTCCAATAATTTTCAGAAAGGCATTGCTGCTCCCAAGTTCACATTAGTAGACACCATATCAGAAAAAGTGGTTTCTTTAGATGAATTAAAGGGAAAGAAAGGAACAGTTATTTTCTTTATTTGCAACCACTGCCCTTTTGTAATTCATATTAACAAAACCCTAGTTCAAATAGCGAATGAGTATAGTTCTAAAGGATTTAGTTTTATTGCCATTAGCAGCAATGATTCACAAAAATACCCAATGGACGGCCCGGCTAATATGAAAATTCATGCTAAAAATGAAAATTATCCGTTTCCATATTTATATGACGAAACCCAAGAAGTCGCTAAAGCTTATGACGCTGCATGTACTCCAGATTTATATATTTTTGACAGTAATTTAATATCAGTATATCATGGTCAATTAGATGATTCTAGACCTGGCAATGATCTTCCAGTTACTGGGATAGATATTCGAGAAGTTTTAGATCTTCTTGAATGTGAAAAACCGTATACAGGTATTCCTAAACCTAGTATTGGCTGTAATATTAAATGGAAGTGATATTAGCTAATGAAGCCATTATTTAAACAACTTCTACAAACAACCCATCTTCAGTTTTAGTAACCTTTGCCACCTCTTTTTTTGTTAAGCCTTTAATGGTTTTATCCCATTTTTTATTGCTTAATCCAGATTGAGTTTTTAAGGCTATTAAATCTATTTTTTCAGTTTTAGAAATTATAGCTAGAACAGTTTTTTCTTCCTCATTTAATTCAATAGAAGGCGCTTTTTGTTCTGGCCTCATCTGAGGAAAGAATAATACTTCTTGAATAGACTGATTGTTGGTTAAAAACATAATTAATCTGTCCATTCCAATTCCCATTCCAGAGGTAGGAGGCATTCCATATTCTAATGCTCTTAAGAAATCATGATCAATAAATTCTGTAGCTTCATCATCTCCTTTTTGAGCAAGTTTTAGTTGATGTTCAAAACGTTCTCGTTGATCTATTGGATCATTTAATTCTGAATAGGCATTGGCTATTTCTTTTCCACAGACCATCAATTCAAAACGTTCTGTGAGTTCTGGGTTGTCTCTGTGTTCTTTACAAAGCGGAGACATTTCTTTAGGATAGTCTGTAATATAGGTGGGTTGAATATAATTGCCTTCACATTTCTCTCCAAAAATCTCATCGATTAACTTTCCTTTCCCCATGGTCTCATCAACAGCAATATTCATTGCTATTGCAGCTGCTCTAATTTCATCTTCTGTTTTTCCAGTAATGTCAAAACCAGTAAAATGCTTGATAGAGTCTGTCATGGTTACTCTTGCATAAGGCGCCTTAAAATCTATGGTATGTTCTCCAAAAGTAGCAACTGAAGTTCCATTTACTGCAATAGCACAATGTTCTAATAATTGTTCTGCAAACTCCATCATCCAGTTGTAATCTTTGTACGAAACATAAATTTCCATCGCTGTAAATTCTGGATTGTGAGTTCTATCCATACCCTCATTTCTGAAGTTTTTAGAAAACTCGTACACCCCATCAAAACCACCAACAATTAATCTTTTTAAATACAATTCGTTTGCAATTCTCATGTACAAAGGAATGTCTAGAGAATTGTGATGTGTTGCAAAAGGTCTCGCTGCAGCACCACCAGGGATAGGTTGTAAAATAGGGGTCTCAACTTCAAAGTAACCAGCCTCATTAAAAAACGATCGCATGGCATTAAAAAGTTTAGTTCTTTTTACAAAAACTTCTTTCACATGTGGGTTTACTACTAAATCTGCATATCGTTGTCTATATCTTAGTTCAGGATCTGTAAATGCATCATAAGTAACACCATCTTTTACTTTGGGAATTGGCAAGGGTTTTAATGATTTAGAAAGTAAGGTAAACTCTTTTACCATCACAGTTTTTTCACCAACTTTAGTAGTAAAAAGTGTTCCCGTTATCCCAATAAAATCTCCTAAATCTAGTAATTTTTTAAAAACAGTATTGTACAAAGATTTATCTTCTCCAAGACAAATTTCATCTCTGTTAAAATATACTTGAATTCTCCCTTCGCCATCTTGTAATTGACCAAAAGAGGCTTTACCTTGAATATTTATAACCATTAATCTTCCAGCAATAGTTACCTGTTTACCTTCTTTAAAGTTGTTTTTTATCTCCTTAGAATTAGCATCTACAGGAAATAAATCTGCAGGATAAGGATTGATACCTAATTCACGTAATCTCGTTAGTTTTTCTCTACGTACAACTTCTTGTTCTGATAATTGCATTCTATTTTCTTTTCTCAAAATGATTATAAGCTGCAAAGATAGTGATTTGCAAAAAAGAACTTTACAGTTAAAAAAGAAATAATGGTGTTTTAAAATTAAAAAAAGAGCTATATTTGTCTGTTGCTAATTTTAAGCAACGTGTTGTGTTGTTTTGGCACTTTCGTAAAAAGTGTCTTGGTTTTGTTAACCAATGGAAAGCTTCCCTGAGATGGGTTGCTTTTTTTTTGCGCTTAAAAGAAGTTAGATTTCATTTCCCAAATTTTTGAAAAAAATAATCCTGCATAAATACTGCTAACTATAAATTTTAATCCAGTTGAAAACAGAAACCCTATAAAAGATCCAAAAGCAGCTTTTAATGCTCTGTTAGAGTTTTCATTATCATGGATAAGCTCTCCTATAAATGCCCCAATGAATGGGCCTATGATAATACCAAAAGGACCCAGAAAAATAAGCCCTACTACTAAACCTACTGTAGTTCCTATAATGCCATATTTACTCCCACCAAATCTTTTTGTTCCTAGAGCAGGAATGATATAATCTAATATATACACGAGTATGGCAACCGCTAGGGTAGTTAGTATAAAAGTCCAATTATAGGGAATTGCATTGGTAAGATGAATTAACAATAAACCTACCCAACTTGTAATGGGGCCAGGTAATACCGGAATAAAGGAACCAATAATTCCAAGAATTATAAAAAAAACACCTAATAGAAGTAGAAGAAGATCCATGGATTTACTTGTTGTTACTATAGGACGTTTCTCCTTTTTATTTGTTACAGTTATAATTCAAGCTATAGATTTAGTTAATCTAAAAGGTTCAGTAAACACAAAAGTCCTAGTAGCTAAAGTCATTATAATTGCGTAATTTCACACTAAATTAATGATCATTTCAAGTGCGTTATTTTTTATTCATATGTTTACTATTTTCCTTTACTTCTTGTGAGTATTTTTCATTTGAAAAAAACA
>JABAZK010000054.1 GCA_018608485.1 Flavobacteriaceae bacterium
CCATCAAAACAGGTTGGTTGTGTAGTATTAACGTCATCATCATCTTTACATGAGAGCACAAATACAATGGTAAGTGCTGTAAATAATACTGTAAATAATTGTTTTTTCATTTTTTAATATATTTTATAGTTTTTATTTGATACAAAATAAATGACTACATGTTAATTAGGTATTGCTTTAAAATTATTGCTTGGTTAATGCTATGTTAATTAAAAGTTATAGGATAACGATAACTTAATATTTGATCCAACTTTAAAAGATGAGACAATAACATCCTGAACTTCCTGAGTTCTTTTAATAGTAGGGTTTAAAATATTTTTTGCAGACAATCCGATGCCAAGATGTTTGTTAAGTTTTGCTTTTAGTATAAAATCTAAAGTTGGAATACCAGAATCCATAATATTTCCTCTTCCTGCTTCAGTTGCTAACGCAAAAATTCTATCTGAAAAGTAATTAAATGATAGCGTTCCTTGAATACTTTTATGCTCCTTGTATTCTTTTAAATATGAAATATCTGCATTTAATAACAACTCTGACGCACCCGTTAAGGCACTTTCTGAGAAAGAAAAATCTACACTTAATGGAAACCCAGCAGCTGATGTTTCATTAATAACCTTCTCTTGACTCAAGTCTTGATTTGTATTTAAATATGAGATATTTAGCCCCCCAGAAAGTTTAGTTTTTAACACTTTATCTTCAGTATCTAGCTCTCTTACAAAGAAATTTTTTCTTAGTTCTAACTCTGCTCCAAAAGCAGTGGCTTGATCTCCAGAGTTTACCCAACTAACATCGTTAGAAGCAGAGTTTATGGTTATTTTATTAATTGGATCGTTAATGAATCTAGAAAAAACTCCAACTGAAATTATTTCTTCTGATTTAGGAAAGAAATCCCATTTAAGATCAAAATTATAGTTTGTTGATGTATATAAAGCAGGGTTACCTATAGTTGATAAGGTTGGTGTTTCATCATATTGAAAAGGTGCTCTTTCTTTAAACTGAGGTAAGGTGTAGGTTTTACTTAATGCTAACTTTAAATTTTGTTGTTCATTAAGTTCATATTTAAATGATGCTGAGGGAAGTACCTCTGTTTGATCAAGTTCATTAAACCCAGAAGTAAGCGAGGTATTAAAATTTAATGTTTGATTAATTTGCTCAACTCTAAGCCCAAAAATTGCAGTAAATTTTGACGAAAAAGCATACTCAAGTGTTGTAAAACCCGCATGAATATCTTGACGACCACCATAAGATTGTGGCAATAAAACATCGATTCCTGTTCCTAATCCTCCTCTAAAAGTTCTAATATCAAATAATCCATTGGTGAAGTTATCTTGATTAAAATAACTATCTAAATCATAAATATCTGAAATGATGGGTTGTACAGCAGCACTTCCACCACTGTTGTTTATTCTAAAATTAAATTGAGTAGCTTCAAAGTCTACACTTTTATACCTTCCGCTGTATCCTAGAGTTAATTTCCCTAAATAATCATCATCATCATTCTTTTTGAATTTATACCTTGCGGAAAAATTAGCTGCTAACTCTTCTTCTTCTATATCAAAAAATAATTTATGGTTGTCTGAATCATTTAATGTTTCTTTAAATGACTTCGGTCCTTCAGGGATATTCCAATCGTCTGGTGTTAATAAATATTGTCTTCTATTAGGCGTTGAACTTTTAACATAATTATATGCTCCTCCCCAGTTTATATCTATTTTTTGAGCTAGTTTGTGAGTACCTAATAATTGATGTACAAAAAGTTCTGTTCTATCAAAAACAGCTCTTTGTAAAAAGGCTCCTCCTTCTGGAGCGTAATCAAAAACATCGTGAATCCCTGAATACTCTTCTTGCTTTTGACTTGAAGTATTTATCATTAAGGCATTGTACTTTATCTCATGGGCTTTATGCTTTAATCTAAGATTACCCATAGCGGTAGTATTGGTTTCGTATGCATATCTTAGAAAATCATAATCTCTCCTTGCTACTCCAGATGTATTAACACTTCCGCGAGAAATTCCTTCATTAAATTTAAATCCACTATCAAATGATGCCACACCAAATACACTTAATTTAGTCTCTTCACCTAATTCATATGAATCTCCTAATTTAATTGATACACTTTTATTGATAGGAGCATTAGACTCAGCCCTATTCCAACTGGTGTTAAAATTATAGTTATTTAAAGGGAAAGAAGGAATTCCAATATCATAGAACCCTGAAGTGTTTGGTCCATCATTTAAATAAAATGTATCTTGAGAATTTGCTTCTGAATTTATACCGGAACCAATTGCTATTTCAAAAAACCCTTTTCCTGTATATTTTTTTGATGAAATGTCTACGTTCGCACCACTAAAATCTCCAAAGTTTTTTGGATTAAACGTTTTATCTATAGAAATAAACTCAATGATATCTGTTGAAAAAATATTTAAATCAATATTTTTATTTGAAGGATTGTTTGAGGGAAGTGGCAATCCATTTAACGTGGTAACATTATATCGATCTCCAAGGCCTCTAACAAAAATAGCTCCAGAACCCTGTTGTTTAGAGATTCCAGTAGTTTTAGTTAAGGCGGTGGCTACATTACTTACCCCTTTTTTACTTAACTCTTCTACTCCAATTTTTTGATCTATTGTAACCGCCTTTTGTTGGGCCATTAATAAAGCACTTTCTTTTTGTTTACTTGTGCTTACTTTTAGTTTGACCTCATCAAGAGCAACTCCTTCAGCAGCTTCTAATATTTTATTAATTATGACTGTTTCTCCTACCTTAACCGATACTGGAACCTCTAATGTCTTGTATCCTAAAAAGTCGAATACTAAAATATAGTCTCCAGAATCAACGGATAAAAAGAAATTCCCATCTAAATCTGTTTCTGAACCAATAGTAGTCCCTTTAAGAAAAACACTAGCAAAGGAAAGGGGTTCGTTATCCATTTCCTTGTCCAATAATTGACCTTTAATTACACCTTTATCTTGTGCAACCATCATTTGAAAAATGAATAATGTAAAAACAATTAATAATTTTTTCATTGAATATTATTTAATATTAATTTTATGCAAAATTGGTGCAGTTTTGTAAAGTAAAGGTTAGGGGTATATTACTCTTAGGTTATAGCAATGTTAATTGAATGTTACTGGGTTAAAAGATTGTTAAGCAACAGATTTTAAGTTTAGATTCGCTATTTTTGAATAAACATTTTCAATAAAAAAAAATGAACAACAGTGATATTAAAATTCTTTTGGTTGATGATGAACCTGATATTTTAGAAATTGTAGGATACAATTTAAAAAATGAGGGATATTCAGTTTATACGGCTTGTAATGGTATTGAGGCTGTGAAATCAGCAAAAAAAATAACTCCAAATTTAATTTTACTAGACATTATGATGCCAGAAATGGATGGGATTGAGGCATGTGAAAAAATAAGAACCGTAAAAAGTTTAGAAAATACTTTAATTGCCTTTCTAACAGCTAGAAATGAAGATTACTCTTATGTTGCTGGTTTTGATGCAGGAGCCGATGATTATATTACTAAACCCATAAAACCAAAAGTTTTAATTAGCAAAGTAAAATCACTTTTACGAAGGTTAAAAGCTGAAAGTCAAGAAGATTCTTCAGTTAAAGTAGGTGATATTACCATTAACAGAGACGAGTATTTAATTTTTAAGGATGATAAAAAAATATTTTTACCTAGAAAAGAATTTGAGTTGTTCTCTTTATTAACCTCTAAGCCAGGAAAGGTCTTTAAAAGAGAAACAATTTTAGACCGTGTTTGGGGAAGTGAAGTGGTGGTTGGTGGAAGAACTATTGATGTTCATATTAGAAAATTAAGAGAAAAAATTGGTGACAATCATTTTAAAACCATAAAAGGAGTTGGTTATAAATTTATAATTGATATTGAAGATAAATAAGTTGAACTACTTATGAAATTAAAAAAGACATACTCTTTTTCCCTACTATCGTCTGCATACCTTACCATCACCATACTACTTATAAGTGCTTTAATTTATTTTCTTCTACCAGAAGACAAAAAGCTACTTAGTATACTTGTTTTTTTACCTACAATATTTATACTTTCTTTTTTGATAATTCAATATAGAACTGAACGATTCATTTATGATAGAATAAAAAAAATATATGACGAAGTTTCCATTCTAAATGAAGATGAGTTTATAAGAGCCTCAACAACCACAGATATAGATTCTTTATCTAATAGTGTTAAAAATTATGTTCAGGGAAAAAGAATTGAAATTAAAAATCTTACAGAACGAGATTCTTTTAGAAAAGACTTTTTAGGAAATGTGTCTCATGAATTAAAAACACCTCTTTTTACAGTTCAAGGTTACATTCTTACACTCATTGAAGGAGGAATAAATGATAAAATGATAAGAGATAAATACCTAGAAAGAGCTAACAAAGGTGTTGACAGATTGGTAGCTATTGTAAAAGATTTAGATATGATTGCAAAATTAGAAACTGAGGGTTTAAAGATGAATTATGAAGTTTTTAATATTATTGATCTCATTCAGAATGTTTTTGATTTATTTGAAATGAAGGCTAAAAAAAGAAATATTACACTACAATTCGATAAAATTTATGATTATCCGGTATTTGTAAATGGAGATAAAGAGCGAATTGAGCAAGTTCTTATCAATTTGGTTGTAAACTCTGTAAAGTATGGGAAAACAAATGGTATAACTACCGTTGGAATTGAACCTTATACTGAACATCAATTTATAATTAAAGTAATAGATAATGGTGAAGGGATTGAACAAGAACATATTCCTCGATTGTTTGAGCGATTTTACAGGGTAGATCAAAGTAGGTCTAGAGAGCAAGGAGGTTCTGGCCTTGGCCTATCCATTGTGAAACATATTATTGAGGCACACAACGAAACAATGCTTATAAATAGTACTTTTAAGGAAGGTTCTGAATTTTCATTTACTATGAAAAAGGTAAAATAACTTTTAGGAAATATTTTTTCTGATAATTGACGAAGGCGAATTTATTTACTTTTCTTTATTTGATTTGAGAGTTTTAATTAATCTCATTTAAAATAAAAAGGACTATTTAGCCTACTAAATCAAAGCCTATATCTTTTCTATAATTCATTTTTTCAAAATGAATACTGTCTATTGTTTTATATGATTGACCTAGTGCTTCTTGAATACTATCTGCTAAAGATGTTACAGCTAGTACTCTTCCGCCGTTCGTTACAATAGCCTCCTCTTTTATCTTAGTTCCTGCGTGAAAAATAATAGAATCCTTGCGGTTATCAAGACCAGAAATAACAGCTCCTTTTTCATATGACTCAGGATATCCTCCCGAAACTAACATAACAGTAGTTGCAATTTTATCTGTCACAGAAAATTCTTTCTCCTCTAAATTTTGATTGGCAACGCCATCAAAAAGATCAAATAAATCTGATTGAATTCTTGGCAAAACAACTTCAGTTTCTGGATCTCCCATTCTAACGTTGTACTCAACAACTGAGGGGCTTCCATTATCGTTCATTAATCCAATGAAAATAAATCCTCTGTAATCTATTCCGTCTTTTTGCAATCCTAAAATTGTTGGCTTCACAACTAACTCTTCAACTTTATTTAAAAAAATTTGATCTGCAAATGGTACAGGAGAAATCGCTCCCATACCTCCTGTATTCAATCCTTTATCTCCCTCTCCAATTCTCTTATAATCTTTTGCAGATGGTAATATCTTATAGCTTGTACCGTCTGTAAGAACAAATACAGACAATTCTATTCCTTTTAAGAATTCTTCAATGACCACAGTTGAAGATGCCTCTCCAAATTTTTGGTTGGAAACCATCTCTTCTAACTCAGATTTTGCCTCCTCTAAAGAATCTAAAATTAACACACCTTTTCCTGCTGCCAAGCCATCTGCTTTTAGTACAAAAGGTGGTGTTAAACTTTCCAAAAATAATTTACCTTGTTCTAAGGTTTCTTTTGTAAATGACTGATATTTAGCTGTTGGAATTCCATGCTTAAACATAAACTCTTTAGAAAAATCTTTACTTCCTTCTAGCAAAGC
>JABAZK010000005.1 GCA_018608485.1 Flavobacteriaceae bacterium
TAGATGTAGCAGAGTTTCCAAGAATGCAGTATGACGATGCTATGAAATTGTATGGAAATGATAAGCCTGATATTCGTTTTGGGATGCAGTTTGGAGAATTAAACTCAGTAGCTCAGCACAAAGAATTTGGAGTGTTTAATACCGCTGAATTAGTTGTAGGTATAGCCATTCCAGGAGGAGCCTCTTATACCAGAAAGGAAATTGATAAATTAGTTGATTGGGTTCGTCGCCCTCAGGTAGGAGCTTTGGGTATGGTCTATGTAAAATGCAATGAAGCTGGAAGTTATAAATCTTCAGTAGATAAATTTTACGATCAGAATGATTTAGAAAAATGGGCTGAAGTAACTGGAGCGAAACCAGGTGATTTAATTTGTGTTTTATCTGGAGATACAAACAAAGTAAGAGCTCAGCTGAGTGCTCTTCGTATGGAAATGGCAGAACGTTTAGGGCTCCGAAATCCAGATGAGTTTGCACCATTATGGGTAGTAGATTTTCCTCTGTTAGAATTGGACGAAGAAACGGGTCATTATCATGCCATGCATCACCCATTTACCTCACCAAAACCTGGCCAACTAGAGTTGTTGGATTCCAAGCCTGGTGAAGTGAAAGCCAATGCCTATGATTTGGTATTGAACGGAAATGAAATTGGTGGAGGTTCTATTAGAATTCACGACAAAGAGATTCAGGCAATTATGTTAAAGAAACTTGGTTTTTCTGATGAAGAGGCAAAAGCACAGTTTGGATTTTTAATGGATGCTTTTGAATATGGCGCTCCACCACATGGAGGTATTGCTTTTGGATTGGATCGATTGGTGTCTATTCTAGGAGGTCAAGAAACCATTCGAGATTTTATTGCTTTTCCAAAAAATAACTCGGGAAGAGATGTGATGATAGATTCACCAGCTACCATAGACGACGAGCAATTAAAAGAATTGAATATTAAATTAGACATTCAAGAATAAAAATTTAATCCCGCAACTGCGGGATTTTTTATACATTAAAAAATGAAAAAAAGTATTTTCCTCTTATTTGTTATTTTTTCAACTAGTCAATTCTTTGGGCAAAACATGACAGGTTCTCAACTTTTAGAAAAAGCCATTGAATATCATGATCCCAATGGAAATTGGGAAACATTCTCAGGAACTTTCAATATAACTATGAAAATACCCACTAAATCAGACAGGCATTCGATGATTAGAGTTGATTTGCCAAATGAATTTTTTCAGTTATTTGGGAATCAGAATAATATCTCATATGAATACACTTTAGAAAACCAAAAGTGTAATATTAATTACAATGGTCATATGGCTACAGAAGAAGAAAAAACAGCCAATAATTTAAGTTGTGAACGCGCAAAGATGTATCAAAATTACTATACCTATTTGTATGGATTGCCAATGAAATTAAAAGATGCTGGAACAATCATTCATGAAAAAGTATCACTAAAAAAATTTAAAGAGAAGAATTACTTAGTATTAAAAGTCAGCTATGAAAAAGAAGTGGGTGAAGATACTTGGTATTTTTACTTTGATCCATCTACTTATGCTATGGAGGTTTATCAGTTTTATCATGAAGAAGAGAAAAATGACGGAGAATTTATTTTATTGTCAGGTTTAGAGACAGTAAATGGAATTAAAATGCCAAAAAAGCGTATCTGGTATTATAATAAAGGAGAAAAATATTTAGGAACAGACATTTTAACTGTTGTACAAAGTTTCGATTAATGCTTATATAAAATGCCCAATAAAAAACGAACCATTTTTACTAAAATTTTGATTTGGAGATATAAGTATATCTCTGAGCGTCAATTTATCTTAGTATTGAGTGTTCTTGTTGGGTTTTTAGCGGGTTTAGGAACAGTTCTGTTAAAATACCTTGCACTATTTATTCAATCAGTGCTAGAAGGTGGTTTCATAAGGAATTACTATTACTCCTTATATTTTATTTTTCCAATTGTAGGTGTTTGGCTTGTTTACTTAATCAAAAAAAACTTTTTAAAAAAAGAAATTGGCCATGGGATTTCTACCACTCTATATGCTATTTCTAAACGAAGTGGAATCATAGAAAGATATAAAATGTTTGCCTCATTTATGGTGGCGCCAATAACAGTTGGTTTTGGAGGTTCTGTGGGTTTACAAGGTCCAGCTGTAAGTACAGGAGCAGCCATAGGTTCTAATGTAGCAAGTATGTTTCATATGAACGCCAAAACCAGAATGTTGTTAATTGGTTGTGCAACAGCTGGAGCCATGTCTTCAATGTTTAAAGCACCAGTGGCAGCTATAGTTTTTGCGGTAGAAATTTTTAGTTTAGATTTGGTATTCACCTCTTTAGTGCCTTTGCTTTTGGCATCTGTTGCTGCTGTTATTACCTCTTATTTTTTTAGAGGAACAGATGTGTTGTTTAGTTTTGAGCTATTAGATTCGTGGCGAGTTAAAGACATAATTTTCTATGTTTTTTTGGGGATAGCAACCGGTATTGCTTCCGTTTACTTTTCTAGAATGTATTTTTTAATTACTCGTTTTTTTGGATGGTTTTCAAATGCTTACGTTAAGATTGGAATTGCTGCATTTGCAATTGGGCTTATGTTGTACCTATTTCCACCATTGTATGGAGAGGGTTATGGATTAATAAATAATCTATTAAATGGGGAAACCGAGGCTGCCCTTAATGGTATTCAATATCAAATAGATTTTAACAATATTTGGATAGTAGTTGCCATTTTACTACTTATTGCAGTCTTTAAAGCCATTGCCATGACAACTACTTTTGCTGCAGGTGGTGTTGGAGGAATTTTTATACCTACTCTTTTTATGGGAAGTGCACTAGGTAATTCAGTTGCAAAAGTGATCAATCAGTTTGGTTTTGAGGTATCAGAATCTAATTTCACATTAATTGGTATGACAGGTCTAATGGCAGGAGTTTTGCATGCACCTTTAACTGCAATTTTTTTGATTGCAGAAATTACAGGAGGTTATGATCTGTTTGTTCCTTTGATGTTAGTAGCTACGATTTCTTTTGGTTTCACCAAGTATTTTGTGCCAAATTCTATTTATACAGCAGAACTTGCAAAACGAGGGGAACTCATTACTAAAGATAAAGATAAGAATGCATTGATGATGTTGAATATAGATAGAATTATTGAGACAGATTTTATAAAAATCTCATCTGAAATGACTTTAGGAGAACTCCTTAGAGAAGGTGTTTCTATGTCTAGCAGAAATATTTTTCCAGTTGTAGATGAAACCGAGCAATTTCTAGGAATTGTCTTATTAGACGATGTGAGATCTGTAATGTTTGACCAAAGTCTGTACGAAAATACAACAGTTTCACTTTTTATGAAGTCTGCGCCAAATGTTATTTTTTATGATGATTCTATGGAAACTATTATGGAAAAATTCAAAGGATCTGGAGCGTGGAATTTACCCGTGATTAAAAATAAAAAATATGTAGGCTTTATTTCAAAATCTAAATTACTAACAGCTTATAGAAATAAATTAATTGAGCTAACTAACTCATAATTTTGTTTCTAAAATTTCCTTCATTCTGTCTGGAAAATCCGTAAATCCACCATCAGCTCCTGCTTTATGAATAACAACATCAATCATTTGTTGAAATGAATCAAATTCCTCCAAACTATCTTTTCTGAAGGTGTAAGGATGAACAACTAGACTTAGATTATGAGACTCTTCAACTAAAGAGGTAAAAGAAAACCCTGAGGTTGTTTTTGAAGAGATTAGGTGTTTATACGAAGGGCCTATGCCATCTGCATAACTAGCATAAAACTGCAAAAGATTTTTTTGTTCAGGAAATTCCATTAATTGAACTAAAAACAATTCTGATTTTAATTGATTTCTTATTCGTTCCAATTCTAGTGCATCAAAACATTGTAAAATACATTGATCATCTTTTGTAGAATACCCATATTTAGTTAATATTTCCAAAACTATTTTTGAAATATCTTTTCCGTTTTCTAGATGAAATTTTGGTTTTTTAATTTCAGGATATATTCCAATATTTTCACCAGTACTTTTATTGAGGCCCTGAATAAGTTCTATTTCATCCTGTAAAGAATGTAATCGAAAAGAACTTGCCCCTTTAGGAAATCTTGTGGGATAAATTTGGAGACCTGTTTCAGAATCAAACCGTTCAGTGACCTCCAAGCTTTTAAGTTCTTCAAAAGTGAAATCAATCACATAGTATTTGCCGTCTTCCCTTTTTCTGTCAGGGTATTTCTCTGAAACATTAGTCACTTTATCTAGTAATATATCGTGAATTACAATAGGAATATCATCTTTACTTAATACGATATCTTGTTCAATATAATCTGCTTTCATAGCATGCGCCATTGCTTTAGATGCCAGGGTGTGTTCGGGCAAATATCCAGAAGCTCCTCTATGCGCCACCACTGTAATTTTTTTTGTTGATTTGAGCTCTTTTTCTAGATTGGATTGACACGAAATACTGAATAAAATTAAGACAATGAATGTTAGATTTTTCATATTGAAAAAGGTTTATTTAAAGATAGAACTTTTTGTAGTTTTGTATTTATGAAATTAGCATTAAAAATACTCTTTATTATTTTTATATTATGGATGCTTCTAGGAGGTTATTTAGAATACATTAACCATTCTAAAGGCCCAGTTGTTATGGGATTAGGAGTGATGTACTTATCATTTATTTTTATGCCTATTTTTATTTATTGGAGATATAAAGATGGGAAATATAAAAAATACATTATTAATGATAAGACCTTACTAGGTGAAATGAAAAATGAAGAATGATTTCAATGCTACCAAAACCCGCTTTTTTTAACCCCTTTCAATTAGTTTTCTTAGTACATTTGTAGACTATGATTGATCAGAGAGAAGCCATTTCAGAAAAAGTAGTTTTAATAGGAGTAATTACTCAATTACAAGACCAATCTCAATCAAAAGAATACTTAGATGAATTAGAATTTTTAACAAATACGGCAGGAGGAGTTGCTGTTAAGCGTTTTGTTCAAAAATTAGAAAAACCTCATCCAAAAACATTTTTAGGAGCGGGAAAACTCGAAGAGGTTCGATCATATATCAATAGCAATGCTGTTGGAACAGCAATTTTTGATGATGAATTATCTCCAGCTCAATTAAGGAATATTGAAAAAATACTCGATTGTAAAATTTTAGACAGAACCAATCTTATCCTAGATATTTTTGCTCAAAGAGCACAAACTAGTTCTGCTAAAACTCAAGTTGAATTAGCACAACATCAATATTTATTACCCCGTTTAACAAAGCTATGGACTCATTTAGACAAACAAAAAGGGGGAATTGGAATGCGTGGTCCTGGAGAAACAGAAATAGAAACAGATAGACGAATTATTCGTGATAAAATTTCTTTGTTAAAGAAAAAACTAGTCACTATAGATAAGCAAATGGCTGTTCAGCGAAAAAATCGTGGAAAGATGGTTAGAGTTGCCTTAGTTGGATATACCAATGTTGGAAAATCTACCCTTATGAATGTGATTAGTAAAAGTGATGTTTTTGCAGAAAATAAATTGTTTGCAACCCTAGATACAACTGTTAGAAAAGTAGTAATTAAAAACATCCCTTTTCTGATGACAGATACTGTAGGTTTTATAAGGAAACTACCCACACAGCTAGTGGAATCCTTTAAATCTACACTAGATGAGGTCCGTGAAGCAGATTTACTGCTTCATGTAGTAGATATTTCACATCCTAATTTTGAAGACCATATAGCTTCGGTTAATACTATTTTAGACGAAATTCATTGCGTAGACAAACCAACAGTGATGGTTTTTAATAAAATAGATGCTTATACCCATGAAACAATAGATGAAGATGATTTGGTTACTGAAAAAACATCTGAACATTATTCTCTGGATGACTGGCAAAAAACTTGGATGAGTAGTGAGAAAAATGCGGCTATTTTTATTTCAGCATTAAATAAAGAAAATTTAGAGTCTTTTAAAGAGATTACATACGAAAAAGTAAAAGAAATTCATATACAAAGATTTCCCTACAATGATTTC